>CAZJOG010000122.1:0-7544 GCA_964547565.1 uncultured Desulfovibrionaceae bacterium | reverse complement strand
ATCCGGCTTTAAATTATCCTTATCCCTGCCCTCCTGCAGGAAAATACGGTAGCTGTCCACCTGGAGATTCAAAAGGTGCGGTATCGGGAGCGAAACTTGTATCTTGCCAAATTGCTTGATGAACTGGCCCATGGTCACCTCGAAAACGCGGCACATCGCGTTGTCCGTTGGAGGAAAATAATAAGATAAATAACAGGGTTATCTTTCAGAAACACAAAAAACCTCGCCAGGCAGCAGACCCGGAAAGGTAGTGTACTATTCAGGCAAAACTATTTTTCCTTATTTTTCAAAATGTTATGCCATTTCTCTAGGTGTTAAAAGAATCCCTTCGCGAACTTGTCAAGTTAGCCTTTTTTAAAAAAAATAGCAAGCGTTTTTTTGTGTCACGCAAGATAAAGAGGCTAGACTTCCGGCCGCTCTGCCACTTCCTTTTTAGCCGGGCGGTCAATACGCAGATTGGCGATAAGATACGGCATGGCAAGAGCAAAAAGCATGGCAAGCCCAAGGCCGGAAAACGCAAAGGTCATCCGTGTGCCTATCACCTCCGCAATATACCCGCCACTCAGCGAACCCAAGGGGGCAATGCCCATCACCATCATACTGAATAACGACATAATGCGGCCGCGGTATTCATCCGGAGTGGCAAGCTGCAAAATAGTGTTCAGGCCAGACATAAGCACAGATTGGCCAAGACCAGACAGAACAAGCACAACTGCCGCAACAGGGATATTACCCGCAAAACTCAGTAAAGACACACTTATTGCTACCGCGATTGCCGCCCAGAACACCCAGGCAAGCAAACCTTCCCGCCCTGTACGGGAAGCAAGAGCCAGTGCGCCTGCAAATGCCCCAATACCGGATGCGCTGAGTAAAATGCCAAGGGAAGAAGCCTCTCCCCCCAAGGAACCTACAAACACGGGCAAAAGCACGCTGGTGGGAGAAGAAAGCAACGCCACGCCCGCAAGGGTAAGCAAGATAGTGCGTATACCCGGACGTGCCGCGGCAAACGCCACACCTTCTTTAATGCTGGAAAAAGCATTTTTCCCTGTTTTTTCAATTTTTCTGGGTGTATAGCGCATAAACAAAAGGCTTATGACAAGGCACATATAGCCCACACTGTGCACCATAAAAATGCCGCCTTCACCAATAAGCGGGATAAGAATACCCGCCAGCATGGGGCCTACAAGGCGCATAGCATTGGACATGGAGGAGTTTAAGGCAATAGCATTGGGCAATTCTTCCGGCCCTACAATTTCCATAACAAATGCCTGCCGGGCAGGGCCGTCTATAGCGCCTACAGAGCCAATAAAAAACGCAATAGTCATAATTTCCGGCACAGTAATGCCACCCGAGAGTGTGCGGTAGGCCAGGGTAAAACTGCCTACCACCATCAGTATCTGGGTGCAGAACACTATTTTGCGTCTGTCAAAAGCATCGGCAATAGCCCCGCCAAGAGGGCTTAAAAACAACAGGGGGATCATACTGGTAAAACTGACTAAGCCAAGCAGAAAGCTGGAATCCGTCAGGCGGTACACAAGCCAGGAGCTGGCAACACTGTGCATCCACAGGCCCAGCATGGAAACCACCTGCCCCATAAAGTAGAGTCGATAATTGCGGTAACGGAATGGCCGACGCAGGCCTTCAGGAATAATCTTCATAGGGTCACATTCTTCGTTTCATTCAATCTATATTATGCAAAGGCACGCACACAAAAAACAAAAAAACAGACGTACCGGCAAACAACAGCTTGCACCCGCACACCGGTTGCTTTTTACGTTTACAGTCCTGAAACAGGCCTTTATTCCTGCTTCTTTTTTATCTTCTAATACAAGAATGTGCAACTGTAAAGAGCAAGGGGTGTAAAAACAGGCAACACACTGGCAAGGGTGGCCGTCATACCGGGCGGGGCTTTATCCAGTGGCGTAAGGTGCTGAAAAGCCGCGGGGGATCAATAGGCTTGGTGATGTGTTCATCCATGCCTGCTTCCAGGCTTTTTTCCTTATCGTCCACCAGCGCATGGGCCGTCATGGCAATAATGGGCAAATCCGGCCGTACATGGGGCATGGCGCGTATACGGCGTGTTGCTTCCAAGCCGTCCATCACAGGCATCTGGATATCCATCAGGATAAGGTCAAATTCCTGCTTTTCCGCCTTTTCTACAGCCTCCAGCCCATTATTGGCAACTGTTACCTCTACCCCTACCTGTGTGAGTAGTTCACCTGCTATTTCCTGATTAATATCATTATCTTCCACCAGCAGGATACGCACCCCAAGGAAAGGTTTATCCCTGTTTTCCAGTGACTGTTCATCCGGCAAAAAATCGCCCTGCTCTGTCTGGACACGCGGGTCATTTTGCCCGGATTTGCGCGTCCGGTGATCACCAAGCACGTCCACAATAGCGTTTAACAGTGTGGAAGGATTGATGGGTTTAGTGACAAAACGTTCCACCAGCTTTTCTTTTTCCGCACCCATCACCATTTCCTGCTGGTAACCAGAAACCATAAGCATTAAAGGGATGGAAAAAATTTCTGCATGGCGTTCCCCGCGTTCTCCCAGCTCCCGTATACGGCGGGCTGTTTCCAAACCATCAATGCCCCCAGGCATTTTCCAATCAAGCAAAACAACAGAATAGGGGGTACCCAGCATATTAGCCCGCACCAGAGCTTCCAGCGCTTCTTCCCCGGAGGCAACCGTGCCCACCACAAAAGAAAAAGACGTAAGTATTTCCTGCATAACGTCCCGGGCAGAAGCATTATCGTCCACCACCAGCACCCGTGTGCCGCGCAAAGCTTCCATACTCAGTGTCAAGCGGGCTGTGTTTGTGTCTTCCCCCACTTCCAGAGGCAAAACAAAAGAAAATGTGCTGCCGCGGCCCACTTCACTTTCCACAAAAATGCGGCCGCCCATAAGATCCACCAGTTCTTTGGAAATACTCAAACCAAGACCTGTGCCGCCAAACTTGCGTGTGATAGAGGAATCTGCCTGCGAAAATGGTTCAAAAAGACGCGCTATTTCATCCTGCCCAAGGCCAATACCCGTATCCGACACCTCAAAGCGTATTTCCGCATAAAAAGCGGAACAGGACAGGCATTCCACAAAAACTGTAACAGAACCAAATTCTGTAAACTTAATGGCATTGGTGATAAGGTTTAAAAGCACCTGCTGGATACGCAAAGAATCACCCAGCAGAGTTTCAGGCACCCGAGGGTCTACCTTGCTGACAAGTTGCAGATGTTTTTCGTCCGCCTTTACAGACACAATATCCATAAGATTTTCTAAAAATTCATGCACCTGGAAAGGTATTTTTTCCAGCACCAGCTTTTTGGCTTCCAGCTTGGAAAAGTCCAAAATATCATTAATAATACCCAGCAAAAGCGTGGCCGCTGCCCTAACCTTGGTGATATACCCTTTTTGTACTTTGTTTAAATCTGTTTGCAGGCACAAATAACACATGCCTAAAATAGCGTTCATGGGTGTGCGTATTTCATGGCTCATGCGGGCCAGAAAATCACCTTTCACCCGTGTGGCGGCCTCTGCCTCTTCCTTGGCAATACGCAAATCTTCCATGGCATCATGCTTGTGGATGCCTGTACCAAGCAGAAAACCACTGGCTTCCAAAATTTCTTCTTCCGCCCGTGTCCATTCCCGTTCTGTTGTGCAGTCATCAAACCCTATAAAGCCCCACAGGGTGTCTGCCAGAAAAATAGGCGCCAGCATAATGGATAAAATGCCCTGCGGGGCAAGCTGGGCCTGCTCGGAAGGGCTCATCAGCCGCACCAGACCTTTTAAACTTTTGCCATGGATGAATGCCTCGTACCAGGAAGGCAAAACATCGTCATAACTTATATCAGAAGCCAGCTCCAAACCCGCAAGTGGCTCCACCCCAGGCGACCATTCATACAGCTGGTCTACATACAGGCGGCCATCTGCCCCTGTTTTATTCCGCCACACATACACGCGGTCTACTTGCACAGCCTCGCCCAGTGTGGCCAAAACACTCCAGATAAAATGGTCAAAATTTTCTTCATCACTGGCCAGCAAAAGCCGCGCAACCGTATTGGTTGCTTCTACCAGTTTTTCCGTGCGCGTCACTTCTTTGCGTCTGGCTTCCGCCATATTCTCCAGCGCACGCACTTCACGCAAATCCTGCACATAGGAGGCAAGGTGAGGTTGGCCCATTATTTCAATGCGTACATGGTTTACCATGCAGGGTACAAGCCTTCCCTCCGCATCCTGGAAGTTCCATTCAAATCGTGAGCTTCCCAGCTCAAAAGACTGCTTCAGCTTCTCGTGTAAGCGTGTGGCAGAAACCGCGCCGTCCGGCTGGAATTGCGGATGATACGCAACATAGTTCTGCTTATATTCATCTGCATTTTTTATCTTTAAAAAACGCAGCATGGCGGCGTTTACAGACACAATATGCAAATCCTGGTCCCACAAAACAGAACCTAAAGGCGCAGAGTCCAGCACCCGTTTGTTCATTTCCTGCAGGTACACAATTTCTGTTTCCAGATAGGCGTTCTGCTGCTCAAGCAAACCCATTGTACCCTGAAAATCCGCTATGTTTGTGCCATAACCAAATGCAAACAGCTCCCCCTGCAATTCTACAAAAGAAACCGCAACACTCAGGTAGGTTATACTCCCGTCACGCATCATAACACGCGACTCTATCTTTGTGCGCTTTTCCGCCACTCCTTCCCACAGAATAGTTTCTGCCTCAGCCCTGTCCGGCGGATAAATAAAATCCACAAGCATAGGCTGTTGCTTTTCTGCCAGCGCAAACCATTCATCGGCTTTTGCATTCCAGAATACAATTTCCCCAGTTGCCCGCACAACAATAAAGGCCCCGGGCAAAAGATCCAAGAATACCTTGCTCAGACCAAGTGTTTGCAAAAAATCCTGGGATTGGGCTTCCATACGCAATTATCTCCCGGCAGCAATACACCACAACTGGAAGGGCTGGTGTATATTTTTTGTTTTCCAGCAAACGGTCTGCACACTTTATGGCCGCAGAACAAAAGGCCAAGGTACTTTCCGCTTTAAACACAATAGCACGTTTTTTTTCTCTCGTCACCTCTCCAGAGGTGTAAAAAAAATACTGCGATTTCTAGTTATTACACCAAAACCCATTCTATTCCCTGCCAAAATTTTTTCCAGCCTACCAGGCTATGCGCAAATCAACAGGGAAATACCCTGGTGATTTTTTTCTTTGCCCCCGTACCCTCATGGCCCCTTGACATAGGCGGCTGGAGCGTCTAGGGTAATGGTATAAACTGCTTCTTTAGAGAAAAAAAGAAAAAATTTGCATTTTTTTCCGTTTTCCGGCTTCCCCCAGCAGCCCACCCCTAGCCAAACGAGGTTTTTTATGCCCCTCATCAGTCCAAAAGACATGTTTGCCCGCGCCTATAAAGAAGGCTACGCCATTGGCGCCTTTAACGTCAATAATATGGAAATAGTACAGGGCATCATGCAGGCAGGCGCCGAAGAAAAATCGCCCCTTATTCTCCAGGTTTCCTCCGGTGCCCGCAAGTACGCCGGACAAAACTATATTATGAAACTTGTGGAAGCCGCCCTTATGGAAACAGACCTGCCCGTTGTTGTGCACCTTGACCACGGCCCAGACTTTGAACTGTGCAAAGCCTGCATTGACGGCGGCTTTACCTCTGTTATGATAGACGGCTCCCACCTGCCCTTTGACGAAAATATTGCCCTGACCCGTAAAGTTGTGGAATACGCCCACCCCCGCGGTGTCTGGGTAGAAGCAGAGCTTGGCAAACTTGCCGGCGTTGAAGAACACGTTTCCTCCGACCACTCCGTCTACACAGACCCGGACGAAGCTGTGGAATTTGTGGAAAAAAGCGGCTGCGACTCCCTCGCCATTGCCATAGGCACCAGCCACGGCGCCTATAAATTTAAAGGCGATGCCCAACTGGACTTTGACCGGCTGGAAAAAATTACCCACCTGCTGCCCAATTACCCCCTTGTTCTCCACGGTGCCTCCAGCGTGCCACAGGAATTTGTGGAACTGGCCAACGCCAATGGGGCAAAACTTGGCGGCGCTAAAGGCGTGCCGGAAGATATGCTGCGTAAGGCCGCTGGTATGGGCATTTGCAAAATTAATATAGATTCCGACATCCGCCTGACAATGACCGCCACTATACGGAAATGCCTGAACGAAACACCAGAAGAATTTGACCCACGCTCCTACCTGAAACCAGCACGGGAAGCAGTGAAAAATATGGTGCAACACAAAATCCGCTCCGTCCTCGGTTCATCCGGGAAGGCGTAGGGGAGTGTTGGGGGAGGGGCGAACCCCCTCCCCACTCCCAAAAAAACTTTTTAACTTTTCAGGGGCTCAACACCGCCTTCTGGAATATGCTGTAAACCCTGTCTGATTTCCCATTTCTTTCCCAAGGAGTGCGTATGGCTGTGCAAATCGGTATGAATGGTTTTGGCCGCATTGGTCGTTATCTTTTGCGTGTTCTCGCCAAAAAACAGGAAGAAGGCGATTCAAGCGTGTATATGGGGGTTATTAACGCCCGCGCGGATAATGCTTCCCTTGCGCACCTGCTCAAATACGACAGTTGCCACGGGCATTTCCCGTACCCTGTCAGTTATGATGACAATGGCCTTCTTGTGAATGGTCAGCCTATCCGCGTTACCCGTTTTGGCACCGCCAAATGGGATTGGGAAAACCTGGGTGTTGATATTGCCATTGAAACAACAGGCACCATTAAGGATAAAGCCGGCCTTGCCCAGCACATGGACTGCGGCGCAAAAAAGGTTATTATCAGCGCGCCTGCCTCAGACGCAGACGCCATGGTGGTTATGGGCGTGAACCAAAACTCTTACAGCCCGGGAACAGACCATATTATTTCTGCCGCATCCTGCACAACCAACTGTCTGGCCCCTGCTATCAAAGTTTTGCATGAAACTTTTGGTGTGGAACACGGCCTTATGACCACCATCCACTCCTACACCATGAGCCAGCGCCTTTTGGACGGTTCCCATAAAGATCCCCGCCGCTCCCGTTCTGCCGCTTTGTCCATGATTCCCACAAGCACAGGCGCTGCGCGCGCCATTGGCAAAGTTATCCCCGACCTTGCCGGCAAATTGGACGGCATGGCCGTGCGTGTGCCTACCCCCAATGTCTCCCTTGTGGACGCTACCCTTGTGCTTGCCAAATCCACCACCAGGGAAGAAGTAAACGCCGCCCTTAAAGCCGCCGCTTCCTCCACCCTGCGGGAAAATATGGGATACAGTGAGGAACCCCTTGTTTCTATTGATTACATGGGCAGCACATACGGCGGTGTTATAGACGCCCTTTCCACTACGGTGATGAATGGTAACCTCCTGAAACTTATTATCTGGTATGATAATGAAGCCGGCTTTACCAACCAGCTTGACCGCCTTATCCGCCTGGTTGCTAAGGACCTGTAATTTTAAACATATACACCATTCCCGAAATATTCGAGCCTGCGAGAATATTTCGGGAATGGGCAAAGTGCGGTCTTGCGTTTTTGTTTTTTTGTTGGAAGGGGAAG
>CAZJOG010000121.1:0-7648 GCA_964547565.1 uncultured Desulfovibrionaceae bacterium | reverse complement strand
GTAAAGCAGGGCTGTGTTACCCGCGTTTTTTGCCACAACTTCCAGTACAAGTTCTGGCGCTATGGCAGGTACACCACCGGCAGCGTTTATTTGCTGCTCCAGCGCGGTTACATGTTTTTGCTGTTTGTCGCGGGTTTCTGTATCTGTAAATTGTTCCAGATTTAGCTGCTCTATCTGGCTGCGCAGTGTGGCTGCCGATGTATCCAGCTTACCCTCTGCGTATTCCGGGCTTAAGGCCATCCAGAAACGTATTTGGGCATCCCGCGCCTGTACGCGGGCCGTTATAATAAAAAGTTTACTTTTTTCTTCTTCCAGCTCTTTGTAAAGGCCTTCCAAAGCCTGTGGCAGGGGAGCCACGGTATCCTGCAGGCGTATAGCCACAATGGCGGCGGCTGTATCATCCTTTGGGCGCACATGTAAACTTTGTCTGTCTATACCGGCAGGCAGAGGGATACGCACAAGTGTGGGGGATGTATCTGCCTGGATAATAGTTTCCTCTGTAACCCGCGCCCCCTGTGGGTGTACGGTAACCTGCACGGGTTGTGCGTATGCCGGGGTGGCAAAAAGGCACAGGCAGAACAGGGAAAAAAGGGGAAATTTTTTCATGGTTTTTCCATGTCAGATTTTGACATTAAGAAGGTTCCCCACAAGGGGGTTATCACTGGAAGGGGCGCTTTGTTCTTCCTTTTTTTCCTTGTGCTGGAAAAGAAAGGAACCTGAGCCGCCTTTTTCCTTTGCTTCATCGTCTACACTGGAAGAGTTTTGGCTTTCTACAGGTTTTTGAACCTCGCGTGCTTCCTGCCGGATCATTTCCTGCGCGAGATTTTTGGCGGCAGCCTGTGCCATTTCCGGCATAAGGCTGGCGTCTGTAGCAACTTTGGCCGTGCTAAGCTGTTGGGCATAAAGAAGAGCGATGGGGGATGATTCTGCCATTATTGCACCATGATAGAGTCAAAATACAGATTATTGAGACGTCCTTTCAGGGTATCTTTTTGCAGGGCGTTGACAATTTCTTCCCGTATGACCGGAAGATTTCTGGCATTCACCAGGTAATCATAGGGGCGGGTGGTGAGGTAATAATAAATGGTGTCCCGCACGCGGATGGTTTGCTGGGTAATTTCTTCATAAGCGGTGGTGTCGTATGTGGAAAGCACAAACGTAAAAACAGCAAAACGTGTTTTGCCGTTTTCATCCACAACAGGCACCCAGAAAGGCTCCAGTTCTACCACCTGTTCGGCAGGGGCGCTGGCTGTGTTGTCTTCCGGGTTGGAGGGTACAACAAGAATAATGGGTTCCAGCCCTGTAGGTTCTGAGGGGGTAAAGAAAAAATAATACGCCAGCCCCCCTGCCAGAGCAAGCAGAACAAGCGCTATGCCAATCAAAAGAAAAAGTTTTTTGCGCGACTTTTTGGGTGTTTCTTCTTCCTTTTCTTCCTGAACAGCCGGTGGGGGTATGTCTTCCGGCAAGTCCATAAGAAAGGGCGCATCGTCTATATCGAGCTGAACTTTCTGGCTGGCAAGGGACTCAAAGGCCCCTGGTATAAGGGTACCCTCGTCTGGTTTTACTTTGTCCGAGACAGGGCTTTGGGCCATAGTGTGTGCCTTTTGGGGTTAGGGGAATATTTTGTCAATCTTTTGTTTCATGGTTTCTGCTGTAAAAGGTTTGACAATATAGTTGGAAACTTTGGCCTGCGCCGCTTCAATAATGTTTTCCTGCTGGGCTTCCGCTGTGACCATAAGAAAAGGCAAGTTGGCAAATTCTTCACTTGCGCGCACTTTGCGCAAAAGGTCAATACCTGTCATCTGGGGCATATTCCAGTCGGAAATAATAAACTGGATACGGTCACTGTTGAGTACATCCCATGCGGTTGTACCATCGTCTGCTTCCACAACATTATTAAAACCAAGCTGACGTAAAATGTTTTTAATAATACGTCGCATAGTGGCAAAGTCATCCACAACCAGAACACGCATATTTGTATCATAAGGCATAAAAAAGCGGCCTCCGTTTGGTCTCTTCAGTCTTTTTTTGTGTTATTCCATGTCGCCGTTTTCGCCATATTTTTCATGGAATTCGCGTCTTAAGCGGGTGAGAGCCTGCGTGTGTAACTGGGAAACACGCCCTTCTGTGATGCCCATAATATCCGCTGTTTCCCGCATGTTCAATTCATCACTGTAGTAAAGGGATAATACCAGTTTTTCCCTTGGTGTCAATGTATCAATAAGGGCCGCTACACGGTCTACCATTTCTGTAAGTGCGGTGTTTTTATAGGGTTCACCTTCTGGTGTACCATCACCTGCCAGAGAGTCCTGTATGGCATCTAAAGAAATACACAGCTGGTTTTGCAATGCCTCCAGCCCCTGGCTTATTTCTTTTTCCGGCAAACCTGTGTGCTCTTTCAGTTCTTCCAAAGTAGGAGGGCGGCCTTTTTCATGCTCAATTTGCCACACGGCCTGATCAAGCTGGCGCACGCGCTGCCTGAGACTGCGGGGAAACCAGTCCAAACGCCGCAATTCATCCAGCATGGCGCCGCGTATGCGGTTTTCCGCATAGGTTTCAAACCGTATATGCAAACTGGCCTGGAATTTGCCCAAGGCTTCTAAAAGGCCCAGAGTACCCGCGCTTATAAGTTCAGAAAGTTCTATATTTTTAGGCAGTTTTACCTTAAGGCGCAAAGCCAGAAAACGTATTTTGGGCGCGTAGTGGCGCACAATACGCTCTTTATCCATCTGGGGGAATTCTTCCCACGTCAGTTCGCCTGCTTCCATACGTTCCCAGGGGGAAAGCCCTTCCTGATGGGGATGGTATCCATGGGTAGTAAAATCATACGCCTGGGAGGATATGTCCGAACCTGAAGAAGCATGGTCTTCTGTTTCTTCCTCAGCAAAGTTGTGGCTGTAGTTTTCCCCCATAAAAACATTATCATGGGCAAAAATAGGGCTGTCAAGGTCTTCGGTCAGGTAGTCTTCCGGGGTATTCTCTTCTGCATTCTCCTCATCCGGATCGTCCAGTTCCTGGGTGGAGAGGTCTTTGGGCAGGTTTTTTGCCGGTTTATCCTTCCGGTCTTCAGGCACAGACAAAGCCCCCTGCCTGCCTTTGCGGGCAACAGGTGCGGACGGTTTATTCCCGTTTTTGCGCTGCTTCTCGTTATTGTCTGAAGAGAAGTTTTTTCCAGAAAAACTTGATATTCCCATCGAGTTCCACAGGTATTTCCCACGATTGGATGTTACGGCCTAATTTGGCCACTGCAAGACTGGCGGCTGACTGCGGGCTGGCAACAAAAAAAGGTTTTTGTGCCAGAACAGCCTTGCGCACAGCAGGATCACGCGGTATAGCCCCAAGATAATCTAAAGAAATGCCACTGAGAAAGTGGTCGCAGGCGGCATAAAGGCGAGAAAATACCCCTTTGGCGCTTTTTTCATCTTCTGCCATATTCACAAGAATTTTATAATGCTCCACTCCGTGTTGGGTTTTAAGTACTTTAATAAGAGCGTACGCATCTGTCAAGGATGTTGGTTCTGTGGTGAGTACAATAATACGTTCCTGCGCAGCTATATTAAAATAAATGACATTATCGTGTATACCTGCGCCTGTGTCAACAAGAAGATAATCAATACTCTCATCCAGTTCATCCACAGCTTCCAAGAGTTCCAGCTTTTGGCCTGTGGAAAGTTCCAGCATTTCCCCTACACCGCTGGATGCTGGTAAGATGCTGAAACCATAGGGTGTTTTGTATAAAATTTCCGCAAGTGTTGCCCCTTCATGGAAAAGGTGGAACAGGTTACGTTCAGGTGTCAGGCCCAGTACCACATCCACGTTGGCAAGGCCAAGGTCTGCGTCCAGAAGTACCACACGTTTGCCTGCCTGGGCAAGTGCCACAGCCAGATTCACGGATATATTGGTTTTTCCCACTCCGCCTTTGCCGGAAGTAAGAGAAAGCACAAGAGGGGTACGCATGAAAGCTCCTTACAATGGGCTATTGCCCGTTTGCGGCATCAAAAGGTTGAGGCAGCTCATGTTTAAGCAAAAGCCGCCATATCTGCTGGTCTTCGCATGGGCAAAAAGAATGGCTAAGTTCCGGGCTGAAAGAAAGCGCGCCAACAGGCAGGGAATGCCGCACCGCTATATTGACTATATTGCCGTACAAAAGACTTTCGTCCAGTTTTGTCCATACAAGTGATGTGGAAAGGCCTGTTTGGCTTTGTTGCAGTGTGTGCCCCAGAAAGGCGGCATCACTTTGGGGAGAAAGAGTAAGGGAAAGCCCGGCCCCTGCCTTGTGCAGGTAATCCAGAATGCCAAAAGCCGCCAGTTTGTCCTGCAAATTTTCCCCCCTGCCAAGCGCCTGGGTGTCAATAAATACCAAATCCATATCCAAACACGCCCTGAGCGCCGCCCGCATAGTGGCGGCATCCGGTGTTTCAAAATAGGCGCAATCCGCAAGTTCTGCCCAGTATTTTAATACAAGACGGCCATTGCCCCGTGCGCTGTCTGCATTCAGATACGCGATTCTGGCCTGGGGTTCCTGTTTGCGGGCCAAACGCCCCATACGCAGGGCCACCGTAGTTTTACCACTGCCAAACGGGCCGCTTATTAAATGGAATTTATGACGGAAAGGCTCAAGACGTACAACAGGCATAAGCTTAGCCAACGCGCCCAGCATAGACATATGGGGCGGGCTTTTAATAAGCGCGTCAAATAAATCCAGTGTGACGTCGTTTTCCACACCTTCCTGCTGTAAATGTTCCAGCGCCAGCCTCTGGTGGGGGGTAAGAGACTCCCAGGCAATGGCAGGCTGCATAAGGGAATATAAATGGCCCTTTATATGGCTCCATTCTCTGTGCCAGGTTTCCCAGCCAGGTGGGGGTAAGGAGGTGGTGCGGGTATTTCCCGTGTTTTCCGCATTATGTTGGCCTGCCAAGTTTGCCTGGTTTGCTGCCTGCGCGTATGCCCGACCCGCATTGCCCATGGCAGCCGCGGGATTTTCCGGCTTGCGGTCAAGCCCGGCGGTGATTTCAAAAATATGTTCCCCATGGGGCCCTGTAAGTTCCCTGCTGCCAAGTATGACAGCATCTGGCCCCAGATCTGCCTTGACCTGGGCCAGCACATCCTGCGAATGGGAACCTGTGTAGGTTTTTACATGCATGGGGTGGCCTTTGGGGAAAGTTTAACCTCTTCTTTGTACGCACAAAGGTGTTGTTTCGTCAAGCTTTTGTCAAAAGCCCCGTGGTGTATGTATGGCACAAAATCTGCCCGAAGGTGCGCGGGCAAGGCTTGTTTTTTTTGTGACCAGACAGTACCATATTTGTCAGGAGATTGACCAAACATGAAACACCTTCTTTTTTCCCTTGTTTTTTTGTGTTTTTCTGCCATGCCCGCCATGGCTGTGCAACATGAATTTCCCGCGTTTAAATTAGAAATCCCGGATGAATATAATTTTAATGTGGAAGATGCCGGCACGGATGGCTACTCCGTTGCTATTACCAGCCCGGACTCCGACAGAGTGGCCCTTTTAATTTACGGCCCTCTCAAGGGTTCACTGGCAGAAGTTGCCAGCATGTGGCAGGATGCCTTTCCTGCGGAATTTGTCAAAAAAGATGACAAAACTTATACCATGCGCTTTTTGGATAACCGTGTGCCAAGTGCCGGCAATCTCACGGACAGAGGCAATGGACACTACTTCCTTGTGGTTTTTGGGGGCAAAGACCCTGTGCTTGAAAACATTGTCAAAAGTATGACGTGGAAATAAACACCCTGTTTTTTTCCTGCTTTTTGCCTTTTTTACTCCATGCCCACATTGCCCACAGATTGCAGACGTATATCAGGCGGTATTTCTGCCTGCGAAATAACAGGCACATTGGGAAGGAAGCGGGAAACAAGCTGGGATAAGTGCGGCCGCGCCAAAGGTGTTGTCAAAAGCACGGGCTGGCCGTCTGTCATCATGGGTGTGTCAAATACCGCGTTGATATTGTTAATAAGGTGCTGGGCAGAAAGCGGATTGAGTGCAAGGTAAGAACCGCCTTCGCTTTGACGTATGGCCTCCTGGACAGTGCGGTCTGCCGCCGGGTCCAGCGTGATGATAGGCAGTGTTCCTTCGCTGTCCAGATACGGCTTGACAATACTGCGGGAAAGTTTTTCGCGCACATATTCTGTCAGTATTTCCGGGCTCTTTGTCTGGTTGCCGTAATCCGCCAGAGTTTCCACAATAGTCAGCATATCCCGTATGGTAACATTTTCGTGTACCAGATTTTGCAGCACTTTTTGCACACTGCCAAGAGGCAAAGTGCCGGGCACAAGGTCGTCCACCGCACGGGGAGAATGTTTGGCAAGTGTATCCAGAAGCGCCTGCACTTCCTGACGGCCCAGAAAATCGCCCAAATGCTTGCGGAATACTTCCGTCAGGTGGGTAGCAATAACAGTGGAAGGGTCTACCACCGTGTAACCGGAAAGTTGCGCGTTTTCCTTCTGGTTGTCCGGTATCCAAAGCGCGGGCAGGTTAAAGGCGGGTTCGCGTGTTTCAATACCCTCTATCTGAGAGGATACATTGCCCGGGTCCATAGCCAGATAATGGTCTACCAGTATTTCTGCACTGGCAACCTGGTTGCCCTTAATAAGCAGCGAATACTGCCCCGGCCGTAACTGCAGGTTATCCCGCAAATGCAGCGCAGGCAACACAACCCCCATGTCCAGCGCAAACTGCCGGCGTATGGAACGTATGCGGGAAAGCAGGTTGCCGTTTTGTTCTTCATCCACCAGCGGGATAAGCCCATAACCCACTTCCAGCTCCAAAGTATCAAGCGGCAGAAGGCTTTGCACCTCTTCAGGTGTGTCCGCACTCTTGCCATCACTGGCTTTTGTGGGACTTTTGGGGCCCTTAACCGCAGCTTCTGCCCCATCGTCCTGGCCCAATCTGCGGCTGATAACAAACAATGCCGCAGAAAAAAACCAGAAGGGAATAGTGGGCAGCCCAGGCACAAGGCCTATCACAAAAAGTGTGCCGGAAGCCACTTTTAATACTTGCGAATTATAGGTAAGCTGGGTCATGAATTCTTCGCCCATCTTAGCCTCGGCCGCCGCCCGCGAAACTATCATACCAGCAGAAACAGAAATAATAATGGAAGGAATTGTGGCAACAAGACCATCACCTATGGTCAGAAGCGAAAAAGTTGTGAGCGCCTGTTCCCAGCCCATACCCTTCTGCAAAACACCAATAAGTATACCACCTACAAGGTTTATTACCGTGATAATAAGGCCGGCTGTTACGTCCCCCTGCACAAACTTGCCCGCACCATCCATAGCGCCATAAAAGTCCGCTTCCCGGCGCATATCATGCCGGCGCTTTGTCGCCTCGGTTTCATCAATAAGGCCCGCGTTTAAGTCCGCTTCTATAGCCATTTGCTTACCGGGCATAGCGTCTAATGTAAAACGTGCCGCCACTTCCGCAATACGCGTTGTACCCTGCGTGATAACCATTTTGTTCAAAATAAACAAAATCATAAAAATAACGCCACCAACAACGTATGAACCACCTACCACAAACTCCGCAAACGAACGGATAACTTCACCCGCCGCATTTGGCCCCTGATCCCCGTTTAACAAAATAAGACGGGTGGAGGCCACGTTCAGCGAAAGCCGCAATAATGTGGTGACC
>CAZJOG010000120.1:0-7697 GCA_964547565.1 uncultured Desulfovibrionaceae bacterium | reverse complement strand
AGGCGGCCACCATCACCACCATGGCAAATGGGATATAAAAAATGCCCAGATCCGGCTGGATGTCTTTAAAAAACGGCACAGCCAGCTTGCTGGAATACGCAGGTTCCATAAGTAAAAGGAAAACCGCAATACCGGCTACCAGTATTTGCAGGGCCAGTTTACCTTTGGGGGAAAGCCCTTTGTTATGATGCCCGCGGATTTTGATAAAATCGTCCAGAAAACCCACAAAACCAAAACCTGTAAACACAAATAAGGTAAGCCAGATATACACATTGGTCAGGTCTGCCCACAAAAGTGTGCTGACAATAGCCCCAAAGCCTATAAGCAGGCCGCCCATGGTGGGTGTACCGGCTTTTTCTTTATGGGCCACCACATCTTCATGGATAGTCTGCCCGAATTTAAGCCTGTGCAGGGCGCGGATAAGCGGAGGCCCAAACAGGATAACCAGCCCAAGCGCAAAAAGCATAGCCCATGCCGCACGGAATGTGATGTAGCGGAATATGTTCAGCAGCCCTATTTCGGTGCTGAGTGGTACCAGCAGATTATAAAGCATGCCTTTCCCCCGTCAGACTGTGCTTTTGCAAAAGATCCGCCTCAAACGCGGTCACAAGAGTTTCCAACTTATTGGTGCGGGAGCCTTTAAAAAGTATAACCCCCCCCTGTTTGTCTGTGGTGTGTTTTTCCCATGCGTGGAAGGCGTCCACAAAGCGGCAGGGTTCTTTTACATAACTGAAACGGCCAGAATAACGGCTTTCTTTTAAACCTTCCAGAACCTCGTCCTTATAGCCCCCCAGCCAGAAAATGGAGGCAGGGGCGGCTTTGGCCATATCGCGGCCAAGTTGGATATGGGCTTCCGGTGCTTCTGCCCCTAATTCTTTCATTTCTGCCATGACACACACAAGGGGCAGGTTTTTTGCCTGTGCCATGTCTGCGGTAGCAAGCAGCATACGGGAGCAGGAGAGAGGGTTAGCGTTGTAGGAATCGTCCAGAATATGCCAGCTGTCTTTTTGTATGTGCCGCATACGCTGGGGCGGCAGCTCCACATTGGCAAGGCCACGGGCTGTTTCTTCAGGCGTAAAACCAAGTAAAAAGGCAACAGATGCAACAGCCGCCACATTTTCCGCGGCGTATGCGCCGTAAAGTGGGCATGTAAAAATATGCGGCGCCACATTTTCCGGCAAAAAAGCCTCGCGGAATGAAAAAAGGCCGTGGCCGTTTTTGTCTATACCCTGATACGCGGCAAGATAATGCGCGTTTTTTTCTTCTTTTGTGCCTGGGTTTTCTACAGCAAAAGACAAAAGATTCTGCTCTGCGGAGCAGCCAAGGCGGGCCACCGCGTCCACAAGTTCCGGGTAATCTGCGCAAAAAAGCCCCACACCATGCCGCGCAAGGTGGGCAAACAGGCGGCTTTTATAATAGGCCACGCCTTTATCTGCCAGAAATTCTGTATGGGCGGCCCCTATATTTAATATCACCGCAATATCCGGTTGCAGGATAATGCCCAGTTCTTCCATATCACGCGGGTGGCTTATACCCACTTCCATCACCCAGAACATTTCGTCCATATCCATATTGAGTATGGAAGTGGAAAGGCCAATTTGTGTGTTAAGATTTAAAGGGTTGCGCCCCGTTTTCCCTTGAGTCGCAAGCACATGGGCCAGCATTTCTTTGACGGTTGTTTTGCCGGCCGTTCCTGTTATGCCGATAACTTTACCGGAAAAACGGTGGCGCATAGCCTGGGCAAACAACATAAGTACAACCAGCGGCGGGCAGGTATCTGAACAGAGAATAACAGAGGCCCTGCCTTCCTGCGCTGTGCCAATAAGCGGGTCGTGGCGCGCCAAAATAGCCACAGCGCCTTTTTCTACAGCCTGCGGGGCATGGCTATGCCCGTCTGTATGTTCGCCTTCCAGACAAACAAAAAGATGCCCAGGTTTAACAAGGCGGCTGTCTGTGCTTGCGCCCAAAATATGCACGGGTGTTGCCGGGTTTAAAGGCTGCACCGGCATTACTCCGCTTTCAGAGGGTAAACAGGCAAGAAGGTCATCAAGAATCATATCCACAGGTGTTTCCTTCTAATGCGCGGCAAGGGCGACTTCCTGCAAAGTTTCTGCGTCGCTCAGGTGGTGCCTGGTTGTACCGATTATCTGGTAATTTTCATGCCCTTTGCCGGCTACCAGAAGGGCGTCGCCCTCTTGCATAAGGCTGAAGGCAAGAGCTATGGCCTTTTTTCTGTCTGCTTCGCGGTAATGGTTGGGCGCTGTGGGCATAGCCACATCGTCCATAATTTGTTCCGGGTTTTCCGTGCGGGGATTATCGGACGTAAGCACCGCTATGTCGGAAAGTTCCATCACCACCTGGCCCATAAGGGGGCGTTTTTTCCTGTCTCTGTCCCCCCCACAGCCAAACACGGTGATAATACGTTTAAAGCCGGAAGCACGCAGAGAAGAAATGGCGTGGGAAAGAGCATCTGGTGTGTGGGCATAATCCACAAACAACGCCCTGCCACTTTCCGGCGCTATACGCTCCAGACGGCCCGGCAGACCACAAAAGTTTGCCAGACAGGCAAGATGGCTGTGTTTCATGCCCAGCGCAAGGGCCATAGCCATAACCCCCAGCATGTTTGTGGCATTATGTTCCCCCACAAGGGGGGATTTTATTTCCCAATTTTGCCTTAAGCCGTCTTTGTTGTGTTGGACAGCAAGGGTAAAACCTTCTGGAGAAAGAGCCCGCAAGGTGCCTGTCAGCGTGGGGCCTTTATGGGTAAAGGTTGGGGATTCCCCATTTTTGACAAGGAAATAGGCGTATGCAGAAGGGAATTCTTCCAAAAGGCGGCGGCCACAGGCATCGTCCCCATTAATAGCCATTGCTTTATCCGCAAAAGGCAAACTGCGGAAAAGAGCGGCTTTGGCGGAAAAATAGTCTTCCATATCCAGATGGTAATCCAAATGGTCTTGGGTAAGATTAGTAAAAAGCGCGCCGGAAAAAGCAAGACCTGCCACCCGCTCCTGATGCAGCGCGTGGGAGCTTACTTCCATAATAGCGGCACCCACTTTTTCTTCCCCCATAGCATGCAGGGACTGGTGCAGGGTAAGGCAGTCTGGCGTGGTCAGGGGCGCTTCCTGCGAGTGGTTGGGCCAGCGGTAAAATATAGTGCCCATAAGACCTGTTTTGGGGGCATAAAACCCGCCGCCTTTTTTGGACAAAGGGTGGCGGTTAAGTAAGTATTCCAGCATAAACGCGCAGGTGGTTTTTCCATTGGTGCCTGTTATGCCAATAAGCGGGAAGGCGGGCTCGCCATACAAAGCTTTGGCTATTTCACCAAGGGCGACGCGGGGATTATCCACAAGCACCTGCTCGTTTTTGTCTGTTTCCGAGCCCATATACGGGGTGGCGGCTATTTCCTGCCCAGGCTGGCAAACAAGGGTAGAGGCCCCTTTTTGGAAAGCCTCCACAACGTGTTTAAAACTTTCGTCAGGTTTGGGATTTGCCGGGCCGGAAGGCGTAGGCAAGGCCACAAAAATATCGCCGGGCTGAACCTTGCGGGAGTCCGTGCAAACCCGTCTGGCCTCATGGCGCAATGAACGGCAAAGCATTTCCAGTGTTAATCGCATACTTACTCCACAAGCCAAAGCACAGCGCCCGATGAGCCGGCAGAGGACGTGTCTGTATTTTGTACAGCCGCAGAAAGGCTTGCGCCTGCGGCAGGTTCCTGTTTGCCTATAATAAGACCTTCGCCCCGTACTTCCGGCACTATGCCGTAGGGAGCAAGGGTTTCCATGGCGCGCCTTACACTCATACCTTCCACATTAGGCATGCAGTTTTCTGCCTGGGCCACAGTTTTGTTGTCCGATTTTTTGTCTTTGCCGTCTTTGTTTTTTTCATTTTTGACAGAGGCCGGTTTGGAAGGGGCTGTATTTTCCTGCGCAAACACAACATCCGGCAGGTAGCCACCATACGCCAGGGTGCGGCTGGCTACTTTCTGGAAAACAGGCGCTGCCAGCACACCACCGTATGTGGCTGTGGAAGGTTCATCCAGTATCACAATAATCACATAACGCGGCTTATCCGCCGGGACAACACCGGCAAAACTGGCCATACGTTCTTCCCCATAGCCTTTGTTTTTATCCGCAGAGGCTTTTTGGGCTGTGCCTGTTTTACCTGCCACACGGATGCCATTAATGCGGGCGCGGCTGCCTGTACCGTCGCCATCTACCACATCCTGGAGCATATCCATGACTGTTTGGGCGGTTTTTTCGCTGAGTATACGCTGTTCCGCACCTGTATCTTCGTTTTCTTCCAGCACAAGATGCAGGGGTTTAAACAGGCCCCCATTCGCCAGTGTGGTATAGCCCTGGGCCATCTGTATGGCTGTTGTGGAAAGACTTTGGCCAAAGGCGGAGGTCATAAGATCCGCTTCGCTCCATTCATTGGGGGGGCGCACAATGCCGCGGCTTTCGCCAACGCCTATACCTGTACGCATACCAAAGCCTAACCGACTGATATATTCATGGAATTTAGGAGCGCCCAATTCCAGCGCTATTTTGGCAACGCCTATGTTGCTGGAGTAACTGAGAATTTTGGATGCCGTGATGTCTTTATACGCGCGTCCATCGTCCCGGATGGTGATATACTTGGTTTTCCATATGCCGTTTTCGCAATTAAATACGCTGTCTTTGCTTATTTGCCCTTCTTCCAGAGCCGCGGCCATAAGGAAGGGTTTGAAGGTAGAACCCGGCTCAAGAGCATCGGCTGCAAGGCGGTTACGGTATTGGGCAGGCGAAGATTTGCGGTAATTATTGGGGTTAAAGAACGGGTATTGCGCCCATGCCAGAACATCGCCTGTTTCCACTTCCACCACCAGCACACCGCCCCAGCTGGCTTTGGCATGCTGTACGGCTTCCGCTATCACGTCTTCCGCAATAAACTGTATCTGGATATCCAGGGTAACGTGTATATCCTGTCCCTGCACGGCGCTGGCATCATCCTTATAAAAGGCACGGCCTGTAGCGTCACGCTGGACAACATTTTTCTGGTTAATGCCGGCAAGGGTACTTTCGTATGAGCGTTCCAGCCCTTCCAGCCCCACATTGTCCAGCCCCACAAAGCCTAAAAGTTGCCCCGCCAGATGTTTAAAGGGGTAAACACGCTCAAATTCTTTTGAAAGCCCAATGCCTTGTATATTCGCTGCCTGAATTTTAGAAGCTGTGGCATCGTCCACTTTTCGCGCCAGCCAGACAAAGGAACGGTTTTGCGAAAGCTGGCTATTAATATAATCCGGTGTAAGGTTCAAAAGTTCCGCAAGCAGGGTAACATTTTCCTGGCTAAAACTGGCGATTTTAGGATTAGCGTAAACAGAGCGGCATTCCACACTGCGGGCCAAAACCTGCCCATTGCGGTCCAGAATACTGCCGCGGCGGCCTTCCACCAGTTCTGTGTAGGTATGCTGTTTATCTGCCTGATACGCCAAGTCCGGCCCTGCGATAAGCTGCACATAAAACGCGCGGCTCCAGAGCACAGCCCAGATAACCACAAAAAGACCGGCCGCAAGCTGGAAGCGGAAGTCCATCCAGTTAAACGAATCCCGGAAGGACTGTTTTTGTTTTGTCTCCGCTTTTTTGGGTGAAGCATTGGGGGCTTTACGCTGAGCCGGTGCTTTTTTTGTCTGTTTCCCTGTTTGGAGATTTTTGACATCCATCCGGGCGATATTTTTTTCCGCCACATCCCGGGTAGGGCTTTTACGCACACGCGCAGGCGTACTTTTGCGCCCTTTAACAGGCGCGGCAGAAGAGCCGGAGTTTATGGGCCGGGAGGAAGACCGGGTGGCGGGTTTGCCGGCGGCAGGGCGTATACTGGATGGGCCTGCCTGATCGGCGCGCGGGTTAAAGGGTTTCTGGCGCATATTATTCCCCATTTTCCATATTCTCTGCTTCCGCTTCCGGTTGCAGGTGGTGTTCCAGACGGCGTACCTGACCCGGATCTGCCATGCCCATACCCAGTTGTTTGGCTTTTACACCCAATTCGTAGGGAGAAAGCAGGCTGTCGCGTTCCACTTCCAGTTTTGCGCAGTGTTCCTGCGCATTTTCTACGGCAGTTTGAAGCTGGCGTATGGTGTAGGCTGTGTCGTTTCTGTCTATGCTTATCCAGACAAGCCCAAGGCCCATAACCAGACTGAACATGAGAGAAATAAGCAAGATAAGGAGCCATGCCCCATTTCCCAAACTTGCGGATTTCATAGGCCAACTCCCTGGGTCGGAAGTATGGCAGAAAGCAAAGGGGTGGGCAGTTTTTCTGCTACCCTTAATTTTGCGCTGGAAGAACGGGGGTTTGCCCGTATTTCTTCCTGCGATGCCTGTACGGGTTTGGGGGTAAGAATTTTAACTTCCGGGCTGTGCCCACAGGTACAACGCGCCTGGTAGGGCGGGCATACACAGGCAGTAGCCCATTTGCGAAAACGCTGTTTGACCATGCGGTCTTCCAGAGAATGGAAGGAAATAACGGCAAGGCGTGCGCCTGCTGCAAGGTGGGGGAAAATGCCGTCCAGAAAGGCGGAAAGTTGCCCCAGTTCATTATTCACCACCATACGCAGCGCCTGAAAAGTTCTAGTAGCAGGGTGGTTGCGTGCGGTTGCCCGCCATTTGGGCGGGTATGCGCGGAAAACAATATCCGCAAGCTGGCCTGTGGTTTCAATAGGGTTTTTTTCGCGGCTGTCTAAAATGGCGCGGGCAATACGGCCTGCCTGCGGGTCTTCCCCGTATTCTTCTATAACACGGCGCAGGGTATTAAAATCTGCATGGGCGATAAAATGGGCCGCGCTTTCTGTAATGGCGCCGTCTATGGCATCTTGCGGCACATGGCCGTGGTCCATACGCATATCTAAGGGGCCATTGTGCAGAAAACTGAACCCGCGCTCCGGGCTGTCAATTTGTAAAGAGGAAACACCCAAATCTAAAAGCGCGCCGTCAATTTTGTCCCAGCCAAGGCTGTTAAGGGCCTGTGGGGCTTCTTTAAACGGCATATGGAAAAAAGAACAGGCAGAGCCATAGGGTTCCAGCCGTTTTTTTGCCAGTTGAAGGGCTTCTTCATCCCTGTCCAGACAGCAGATTTGCGCCTTGCCTTCTGCACGCTCCAAAAGAGCCTCTGTATGCCCGCCAAGCCCCAGTGTGCCGTCCACATACCTGCCGCCAGGGCGTGGGGCAAGAGCTTCCATAACTTCCGGAAGGAGAACAGGTATATGAAGTTCTGCCGGGTTTTGCATAGTGCTTTGTGGGTGGCCTGTGGCCGGTTTTACAACTGAAAATCAATGCCACTGTGGGCCAACTCTTCAGTCACGCGGGAAATATCGTGGTTTTCCAGAGAATTCTGGAGCATGTGTGGGTTCCAAATTTCAAAACGGTTCACAAGACCCATAAGAACCACGTCTTTTTCCAAACGGGCGTAGTCTCTGTGATCTTGCGAAAGGCGTATACGGCCCTGGGCATCTGCTTCCTGCACTTCTGCACCGCCCAGAAAAAGGCGTCTGAATGCCCGTACTTCTGGGGAAGGGTTAGGCAGGCGCGCAAATTTATTTTCCAGATCCAGCCAGTCTTCCCACGGGAAAGCCACCAGACAGGAATCGTATGTGGTAAGCACACATTTTGCCGCCGGCTGGAGAAGGGTGTTTTCCACTGCCGTATTTTTTTCAGCAGCCTCTTCCG
>CAZJOG010000119.1:0-7720 GCA_964547565.1 uncultured Desulfovibrionaceae bacterium | reverse complement strand
CCTATGCGCGGGGTGTACGGCATTTCCAGCACATCCGGCGTATGGCAGGCAGCGGATGCATCCACAATAGCAACAGGCATATCCGCCTGTATGACATCCAGCACAGTCACCATAAAATACCCCGCGTCCAGTGCAGCGGCTTCCCCAGGTTCCAGATACACCTGCACCCCGTATTTTTCCTGTGTCTGTTGTATAAGTTTGCAAAGCAAATCTCTGTCATAATCTGCCCGTGTGATATGATGGCCGCCGCCAAAGTTCAGCCATTTTATCCCCGGCAACAGAAAATATTCCCCAAACTTTTTTTCCACAACCTCCAAGGTGCGGGCAAGGGCATCCGCATTTTGCTCGCACAGTGTATGGAAGTGGAAGCCGCTTATGCCTTCCAGCATGTCTGGCCTGAAATCTTTTTGCCGTATGCCCAGGCGCGAAACAGGGCTGCATGGGTCATACATAGGCACAGACCCTTCCGAATGTTCCGGGTTCAGGCGCAGGCCCACCTCAATAGCCGCCGCACGGCGTGTGCCGGCAGCCGCTACATCTGCCTTAAATTTTTCCCACTGCCCAAAGGAATTAAACACAATATGGTCTGCAAAGCTCAAAAGTTCCGCCATGTCCCCTTCGCTGTAGGCTGCCGCGAATGCGTGGACTTCTCCCCCAAAATAGTCGCGGCCTAGCCTTGCTTCATCTGGTGAGGAGGCGCATACCCCGTACAGGCAACCGCCTTCTCCCAATGCCCGCGATAATAACGGGAATGTCCGGAAGGAGGAAAACGCCTTTAAAGCAAGCAAAATTTTTGCGCCCGTGTTTTCTTGTACCTGCTCTAATATACGTGCGTTGCTGGATAATTTTTCTTTGTCTACAATAAAACAGGGGGATGGAAGTTCCGTTGCGCATAAAAGAAACAGCGACTTCTGGGGGGGTGTTAGCATAATGTTTTCCTTTTTATGGAGAGACACCCCTGAATCTAGCGAAGAAAAATTTTTGTGTCAAACCAACCTTTACATACGGGGCACAAATCTTTAAAATGTACCAAAAGGGCTTTTTCCTTCCGGCCCCCTGCGTGCATGGCCTTTTTCCCACACATATATGGAACAATATGACAGACTACATACTTCTTTATATCCCTTGCGCGTCTATGGAAGAAGCCCACGCCTTGGGCCGCACGCTTGTCCAGGAACATCTGGTTGCCTGTGCGAATATTGTGCCAGGCATGCAGTCCATATATTATTGGGCAGAGCCGGGTCAAAAGGAACAACTAAACGATGAACCTGAAGTTTTGTTGCTTATGAAAACCCGGGCCTGCCTTTTTGAGGCGGTAAAAACCCGGGTGGAAGAATTGCACAGTTATGTTTTGCCCTGTATTGTGGCTTTGCCTGTTGTTGCAGGGAACAGCGGCTATCTGGAGTGGCTGGCTGGGCATACAGTAAGGTAAAAAACAGTGTGGCCTTGCTTTATCCGTAGCAAGGACAAAAACAAGGCCGCACTGTCTGGGATATGCTCTATACTGTTGCGGCTGCTTGCATAATGGAGTGGGCAACCACTTCTGCTGCCATAGCGGCAAGAAGGTTTTCGTCCACTTGCGGGCCTGTGCCGCTTGCCAGGGTAAAGAGTATGTCGCCGTCAAAAAGCAGGTGGGCGGGGCGGACAACGCGCGCGATACCGGAACTTGCCATACGGGCAAGGCGGTTTGTCTGCAGTTTGGAGAGGGGGGCATTAGTGGCAATGACTGTAAGGATAGTGTTACTTGTGGGCAGGGGGTTTTGTGATGCACCGGCTGCCATAAAGGCGCACATATGTTCAAGGGTCATAGGGGTAAGGCCGTTCTCCGTGGGAATTTGGGCACCTGCTATAAAGGCGCCAGTATCCTGGTGATACACACTGCCAAGGGAATTAAGGACAGTAAGGGCGGCAATTTGTATACCATTGTATTCTATGCCGCAGGAGGCAAGCCCGGCAGGGGAAGGCATACCCATACGCCCGCAAAGGGCCCCTGTACCCGCGCCCACACGGCCTGTGCGGCTTCCGGTAAGAGGGTCAGATGTGGCGTTTTTTGCGGCTGTGTAGCCCATGTCGGCGTCAGGGAGGATGCCGGGCTTTTGGTTAATATCCAGATCATAGATACCGGCGGCGGGGACAAGGGGAATGCGGGCATGGGGCATTTCCAGCCCTTTGTTTTGCTCCTGGAGGAAACGGATCAGGCCGGCTGCGGCATTCAGGCCAAAGGCGCTGCCGCCGGAGAGCAAAATACCGTGAACTTTATCCACGCTATTTTCTGCGCGCATAAGTTCCACTTCGCGGGAAGCAGGAGCAAAACCCGGCATGTGGACCCCGGGGGTAAATCCATCCGGGCAGAGTATGGCTGTGCAGCCTGTACCGTGGGCAGAAGCGTGACCGACGCTGATACCCGGGATGGCGGTAAGGGTAACTGTTGGATTTACCATAACAAAGCTCCTAAAGGCAAAAGGGAATAAAAAAGCGCGACAAGCAGGCTCGCCGCGCTGTAGGCGTCAACAAAAATTTTGCAAGCGCCGGAAGGGCTTGCCGACAAGACTACGCTTCTTCGATAACAATGGCGTCCTGGTCGCACACTTCCACGCAGGATTCGCAGCCCAGGCATTCTTCAGCATTAACGGGGGAGGTTTTGCCATCCACCATTTCGTATACTTCCACGGGGCACACGTCTACGCACTGACCGCAACCGATGCACTTGTCCAGATCCACCAGTACATTATAAGCCATAATATCTCTCCATTTTTCAGGCCGTTAAAGGCCAATTAAGTTGTGGGCCAGTGGCCCCTTTTTCTTCCCCATAGGGATAGCCTTGCAAACGCATTCTGTCAAGACGCGAGAAGTATTAAATTTTATCAAGTGGTGGCATTGGCAGATTTTGTCCTCAAAGCCCACTTGCCAAAGAAGGGGGGAAGCAGTATGATAAAGAAAAAAAGGACAAGAGGTGCTCCATGGAAATCAGGAAAGTTGTCATCCCGGTAGCGGGCTGGGGAACACGTTCACTCCCGGCCAGTAAGAACATCCCCAAGGAAATGCTCCCTGTCTACAACAAACCGGTTATCCAGTATGTGGTGGAAGAGGCCATGGTTTCCGGCATAAAAGATGTTATTTTTATTACCAACCGCGATAAAACCGTTATTGAAGACCACTTTGACTATAACCTTCAGCTGGAAAGTGTGCTGGAGCGTGCCGGTAAAACAGATTTACTGCGCGAAGTGCGTTTTGTGGCGGAAATGGTCAATATTATGGCTGTGCGCCAGAAAAAGCAGCTGGGTTTAGGCCATGCGGTGCTTTGCGCGGAAAGTGTTGTGGGGAACGAGGCTTTTGCCATTATGGTGGGCGATGATATGATTTTTGGCGATGTGCCCGGCATACGCCAGCTTATGCTGCTTGCCCAGGCAGAAAATAAGCCGGTTATTGGGGTTATGGAAGTACCTGCCGACAAAGTGAATAAATACGGCATTGTTGCCGGCAACACCCGGTCGGATGGTGTGATAGAAATAACCGATATGGTGGAAAAGCCGGAAGTAGGCAAAGCCCCTTCCAATTTGGCTATTATTGGCCGTTATATTATGACACCGGATATTTTTGAACATATACGCAATGTCCAGCCCGGGCATGGTGGCGAAATACAGCTGACGGACGCGATGAAAAGTCTGGCAAAAGAACGTGGTATGCTGGCCGTAAAAATGCAGGGCGAACGCTTTGACGCGGGCGACTGGGTGGATTACCTGACAGCTAACATGTATTTTGCGCTCCAGGAAGAGCATTTACAGCCTAATCTTCTTGCGCGTATGCGGGCTATGCTGCATGAATATAAACAGTAAAAAAAGCGCATAACACAAAAGACCGGTAAGAAGCACGAAAGCTCTTTGCCGGTCTTTTTTTTGTTTGTGAAAAAAAAGGAAAAAAGCAAGATGGAAAAAAGGCGTCAATAGCCCCTGGCTGGGGCAGGGAAAATGTAAAAAGGCCAAAAGAGCAGGCTGTGTCAGCGTGCAAAAGTCACGGCATCTTCTGTAAGCAGGGCCATGGCTATTTTTTTGGTATCTATTGTATAGGTGCCATCGGCAATACGGGCTTTAATGGCATTAACGCGTTCCTGGCGTACATCTGCCGCAGTCATGGCGGTTTTGTATGCCTCTGTGCGTAAGAGGGCTTCAGGGGAAACAGAAACCTTATCCGACTTGGCCTGTTGGCGCGGGCCTTGGGCTTTTTGGGCCTGTCTGCCTTGCAAAGCTGTTATTTCCGGGTGTTCTGCAAGGCGTGTATACGCGCCTACTTGTCCGGGTGTTTTGATATCCATACTGTTCCTCCAAAAAGATGGTAGGCCGGGCATGCATTACAGCATGGTGGCATCCACTTTGGCGAGGGTTATTTTCCATAAAAGCCGCAAGGTTTCCTCTCGCTCCTCTGGGCCAAGTTCGCGCTTACCGTCTGCATCTTCGCGGATAATTTGCACATCTGCAACACCCGGGAGATAGTGGAAAGTAAAGTGCGCACCCAGTGCGTCTTCCAATTCCTGCCGGAATTCATTGACAATGGGGCTGTCAGTGCCGGTAAATAAAAGGTTTTCTAGCATTTCGCGTGCTACATGCTCCACCATGGTGGCGCGGCGCGCTTGGGCTGGGGACAGTTCCTTTTGTTCAGGGGCCGTCTCATTTTCCGTGTGCGCGGCAAAGGCCGCCGGCATACCCAGACCTGTTTGCAGTCTGGAGAGCCGCCGTGCTGCCACCAGTTGTCTGTCGTACTGGTTCAGCATGTTACGGAAGTAAAAAGACGGTGTACTCACGATTTTTCCCCTTACTTCCTGTTATCGGATTTTCTTGAAAGAGCTTTAGGGGAGAAGTAAAAAAATCCAAAATTAATAGAAAAAAATACAGCAGGGTGGCGAAATATCCGCGTATAAAACTTTTCGGTTTTGTCTGGAAAAACTCTAGGGGGAATTTTGCAGGTGGCCTTTTGTTTTCCGGCTTTGTGCCTAGTAATAAACCATAAGGCTTTTTAACAATTTACGCCACCCGCGAACGGGTGGCAATTGGATAAGCCATCTAATAACAAGCTGTTTTAATTGAAAATACTGTTAAAGGTTTTTTTCAATTTTTCTGTAAAACTTGCTTCTTCCGGCATGCCAAGGGCAACATCCAGTTCTTTTAAAAGGCGTTCTGCTTCATCAGAAAGTTTGGTGGGGGTTTGCACAATAACTTGTACCAGCATATCGCCCACACGTTTTTCGCCTATGTACGGCAGGCCTTTTCCCGGCACACGGAAAACGGCACTGCTTTGGGTGCCACGCGGAATTTCCAGCTCTGTGGGTTCTGCAAACACATCGTGGACAGCTTCTTCCTGTTTGCCTTTTTTCTTGTTTTTGCTGTCTGGGGTATCCAGAGGTGGGATAGTGATGCGGTGACCAAGGGCCGCCTGAGGAAAGGTAATGGTGGCGCGGTATACAAGGTCCTGCCCCTGACGTTCAAAAACGTCATCTTCCTCCACAGTCAGCACAACGTACAAATCCCCTTCCGGGCCGCCATTTATGCCGGCTTCGCCTTCCCGTCTCAGGCGCAGGCGGGCACCTGTGTTGACACCCGCGGGTATGCGCACCGTAAGCTCCCGGGTTTCCTGCACAAGGCCGCGTCCGCGGCATTTGGGGCATGGATGGGGCAGGGTAAAGCCCTGTCCGCCGCATGCGCCGCAGGGAACGGCCATTTGGAAAAAGCCCTGTGTATGGCGCAGTTGGCCTGAGCCCCCACACTTTGCGCATGTTTCGCGGCTTGTACCAGCGGCAGCGCCCGTACCCTGGCATTCCTGGCAGGTGACATTTTTAGGCACACTGATAGGTACCTCCGCGCCGCGTGCAGCCTGCAAAAAGGAAATATTCAGGTTATAACGTAAGTCTGCACCCTGCTGGGCCCGTGGGCCGCGGCGGGAAGAAAAGCCAAACAAATCGCCAAAAATATCGCTGAACTGGGCAAAAATATCGTCTGTACTGGAAAAACCACCAAAACCATTCCCAAAAGGGTCGGTTGTGCCGTAGCGGTCATAATTGGCGCGGCGTTCCGGGTCACGCAGGGCATCGTATGCTTCGGCCGCTTCTTTAAATTTCTGCTCTGCTTCCGGGTTATCGGGGTTGCGGTCAGGGTGATACTGAAGCGCCAGTTTTCTATAGGCCTTTTTTATTTCATCTTCTGAGGCATCGCGGGATACACCCAAAACCTGATAATAATCTTGTTGACTCATGGAATTTCTCGGTCAGAGGTTAAAAAAAGAGAGTTTCCAAAATATAAAGCCGGAATCCCCAACAGTCAAGGTGCGCAAACAGAAATATGTGCGATTAGGCCAAAGGCTCTACCTGGATCATGCCCGAAAATTATTGCCACCAGTTGTGTAACTTTTGGATATGCCCTCACAATGCTCTGCCATGGGTTTACGGTTTTGTTTTTTCTAATAAAATACGGCATGTCATAACCTTGCCAGTTTGGCAGGGCATAACATGCCGCATGTATAAAAGGGGCAAGGAAAATTAATCGTCCAAAGTAACGGGATTTTCCTGTGTGATAGGGGTGTAATAGCGCATGTCGTCAGGCAGAACCTTACCGGCAGCTATTTCGCGCAGGGCAGTGACCACTTCTTTATTGCGGGATTCCACAAGCGGTTCATAGCCTTCACGGTATTGCTGCACACGTTTAATAGCCATTTGCACAAGCAAAAAACGGTTATTTACGCGGCGTTGGCAGTCTTCTACAGTGATACGGGCCATAAAAACCTCCACAAAAGGGAGTTAGAGGAAGAATTAATTCTTTTACTAAAAAAATGCTGGCACTGTCAAGGAAAAAAACAGCAAAAAAACGCGCCATCTCCCGGGTTATTTTTCAATTTTACGCGCAGAAAAACGGTTGCCATCCCACACATAATACATGGCGTTTTGCACAGAAACAAAGGCTATGCCCGTGCTGTTCCAAAACAGGGGAACAGCTTCAAGCCCCCCACGGCGTACACAAAAAAACATGGAAGCACTGACATCCGGCGGGAGATAACGCTTGTCCAGAAAAAAATCGAATACCGAAGGTTCTTCCGGCTGAGGATACGGCACCACGCGGCCATGCTCATCCAGTTGCCACAGCTCCATAGCGCATAAAGGGCCTGCGTCTGTTCCTATAGCCAGCACAAGGGAATGCTCAGAAGGGAAAAGTTGTACCAGCACCTGGTTTTCCGGCGCAACAGAAGATTCCAGCACCATATGCTCACTGCCCGCATCCTTAATATACCATGGCGCTGTCCGCCCCCAGAGCAAAAGTTCATTTTTTTGTTCTTCCGTAAGGCCTTCCACTGTATTTTCAAAAAAATTCAGCGGAATACGCGCAAATGCTTCCAGCGGGGTAAGCACAAAACCCAGGGCATACTTTGCCCCGCTTACCCAAAATACCAGCAAAACCAGAAAAACATATTTTCGCACCGCGCGCTCCTCTTGTTTTCCCTTACGATAAAATCATCCGCTTGTCCATGTTGCGCTTTGGCACGCAAGCAGAATTTTACGCCCCCACCCTAAAAAAACGTGCATAAAAAAACAAAATTAAAGCCGTATGCGATTTTTGCCGGTTGTGAAAAATTGTCTTTATTCCAGCTTGCAAAATCCGTTGAAAAACATATAGTAACTTACTTGTTTTACACATGAAAAATATTTTTTAAAAATTTGTTTAAAACCCTTGCAGTCCCC
>CAZJOG010000118.1:0-7748 GCA_964547565.1 uncultured Desulfovibrionaceae bacterium | reverse complement strand
TATAATACTAATGTCTGTATACATGAAGAGTATTCCATCGATTTTATAAATAAAGTTCATGATGTGGATATTTTTTATATTGATTCAACTCATTCTTATGCAGATACAAAAGCAGAGTTGTTTGCAATAGAAAAAATACTTCCACATGATGGATTTATTTGTGGTGATGACTATCATGCATTTCCTGGAAGTAGACATCATGGGGTATTTCGTGCTATCCATGATTTTATTAAACAAACAAACTTTCAAGTTGTTGCAGCTGGACCTGCAAAACAATGGATTTTACGAAAAGCACCTATTTACGAATAGAGAATTGGAAAAATTATGTTGTACATAGCATTTAGCATTGATAATAATTATGCAAAATATTTTGCAGTAACGGTTGCTTCCATTTTAAAAAATGCAAAAATAGATGATGAATTTACATTTTATATTTTTCATAATGATGATATTGATAAAGATAATATTCAAAAAATATCTATGTTAAGTTCTATACATCGCTGTCATTTTTTTTGGATTACAGTTAGTTTTGGGGAAAATATTAAGTCAATAAAGCTTTCGCGTCATGTATCAATTGCTACGATTTTGCGATTGTGTATTGCATCTGAGTTATATTTCTTAGAGAAGGTTTTGTTTTTAGACGCTGACCTAATCACACGTACAGATTTAAATAACTTATGGAACACAAATATTGAAGGTTATTATATCGCCTGCAGAGAGGAAAGTGAAAGTTTTGTCTCTCCTGAATATAGAAAAACTATTGAAATTTATTCAGGAAAATATTATAATACAGGTGTTATGTTATGTAATCTAAAAAAATGGCGCGAAGATGATATTGAAAAAAAATTTTATGAAAATATGAATAAATACTCTGATAAATGTTTATTTTTTGATCAAGATATTCTCAATATAACATTACAAGAAAAAATACTACCATTAGAAACAAAATGGAATGCTTGTGTTTCACTTGGACAAGTAGATTCTCAAACAAATATTATCCATTGGGTTGGATCTTTGAAACCATGGAAAGGTACTCATTTTCTTTTTTCACATGAATATTTTTACTATGCAAGTCTGACAAATTTTTTTTATGAAATATATACAGAGGCCAATGATGAATATTTTTCATTACACAGGCAAATTAAGAAAATTTACTCTTTATTGTATAATTCTCAAGGCATTAATATTTTAAAAGATTTCGAAGTGCGTATAAACAAAATAGAACAATTATTATTATTATTGAAGACATAGGAAAAAAGTAAAAGGAAAGCCTCGGCTTTATCGGCTTTTTTTACACCCTTCGCTTAAACATCTGCACTGCCACAACAGTGGTTACAGCGGCAATAGCACACATCTTCAAGATATTAATCATAGACTGATAAAGGGATATATCCTTTAAAAACACCCCTTGTATAAGGATAAGAAAGTGCTTTAAAGGATCAAGTTCACCCAAATATTGTAAAAGAACAGGCATATTATACGATGGTGTGGCAAAGCCGGAAAGCAAAATAAGTGGCACACCTACAGCAAAGCACGATAAAAACGCCTGTTGCTGTGTGCTTACAAGAGAAGAAAGCAAAAGCCCTACCCCGCTTACAGCAATAGCAAAAACTACCATGCCGGCGTACAGAATAAAAAGAGATCCCACAATAGGCACATGGAAGTAAAAATGCGCCCCAAGCAAAAACACTGTGCCCTGCCCCACTGCCACAATGCACCCGGGGATAAGTTTGGCAATGGCAATTTCTGTTGGTTCTGCGGGTGAAACAAGCATCTGGTCAAATGTGCCAAGCTCTTTTTCCCTTGCCACAGAAAGGCCGGAGACAATAAACCCCATCATCATGCTTATAGTGCCAATAAGGCCCGGCAGATAAAACCATTTAAATTCCAGATTAGGGTTAAACCAGTTAACAGCTTCAAGCTCTATGCTGGCGGGGGATTGCGCCATATAGGCCGGTGTTTCCTCCCCCAGTGTGCTAACAATTTGCTGCACATACCCCTGGGCAATAAGGGCAGCATTGGAGCGGCGGCCATCCAGCATAATCTGGAAGGAAGCCGGCTGCATCCGCTCAATTTTTCTGGAAAAATCTTCCTGAAACGAAAGGACAAACAGCACCTTCTGGTGTTCTATCCACAACTCCGCTTCTTCGGGTGAGTGGGTATACCGCACAGAGCGAAACGTAGGCGAGCCTAAAAGTTTGGAGACAAGGGTATTGTCCCAAATGCCGCTATCATGGCTCATAACGGCAAAATCCACATTTTTTACTTCGCGCGTTGCGGCCCAGGCAAAAAGAAAAAGTAGCACAACAGGCGGCACCAGAATAAGCGCTCTGTTGACAGGGATATTAAAAAGAGAAAGTAATTCTTTACGGCTGATTGCCAGAATACGGCGTAAAACCTTCATCATGCATCCAGCCTTTTAATAAGATTATGATACGCCCCTGCAAAAAACAAACCAGCCAGTGCCAGCATGTAAAACATGGACGGGAGAAAAATTGCCCAGTTATCCCCGGCAAGAAACACTGTTTGCAGGCTTACATTAAAATACCGCGCTGGGATAACATAGGTAATATATTGCAAACCAATGGGCATACTGTTTATATCAAACAGCATACCAGAGAGCATAAAAGCCGGCATAAGCCCGCTTAAAAAGCCCACAATAGCGGCCAGAAGCTGGGAACGTAAAAGCGAGGAAATAAGCAGCCCCTGCCCCAGCGCAGGCATAAGAAAAACCGTACTCAAAATAAAAAGCGCAAAAACAGAACCATGGAAGGGCACCTCAAAAAGAAAATACGAGGCCATGGCACAAATACTCATAGAAAACATTCCCAGTACATAATACGGGATAAGTTTACCCAAAAAAATCTGGGCGCGGGTAACAGGCGTGGCGAACAAAGCTTCCATTGTTCCGCGTTCCCATTCTCTTGTAATAACAAGAGAAGTAAGAATTGTGCCAATAAGGGTCATCACCACGGTGATAGACCCAGGCACCAAAAACCAGCGGCTTTTGGCAGAAGGGTTATACCATGTGGTTGTTTCCATAATAATAGGCATTTCCATGGGCTTGCCCCCAAGGCGCGTCAGCTGCCAGTTCCCTAACACCCCTTCCGCATGGGAACGGATAAAGGTGGCGGTTGTGGGCTCCAGCCCGTCAATCACAAGCTGCACGGGCGCTTTGGAACCTGTTTGTAATTTTGCATCAAACTGGGAGGGTAAAATCAGCACACCCTGGATAATGGAATCTGCCATCATAGATGTTGCTTCTGCTCTGGAAACAGCAGGATACACATTAAAATGGGGGGACTGTACAAACGCCAGCCCCACCTCTTTAGAAAGCGGGCCATCCCCTTCATTAAGAAGAGCAAGACGCATCACCCCGGCGTCTAAAGAAATAGCGTAGCCAAAAAATAAAAGAAGCATAACTGGCAAAAAAAGGGCCACAATATAGGAGGAAGGATCGCGCACAATCTGCTTAAATTCCTTCATCACCAGCGCGCCAAGCTGGCTAAACCACAAAACAAAGGAAGCCCCGCGAAAAGACGTGTCAGACATCGGGATGCTCCATATTATAGGTATCAATATAAGAAATAAAAGCATCTTCCATAGTGGGCATGGGGGTGTCTGTATCTTTTTCCCGGTTGCTTATGGCAGTAGGGCTTTGTGATTTCAGTTCATCCGGTGTACCCATGGCAATGGTTGTGCCGCGGTAAATAAGCGCAATTTCATCACAATATTCCGCTTCTTCCATAAAGTGGGTGGTTACAAGAACAGCCACCCCCAAACTGGTGAGCGCGTTGATATGCTTCCAAAATTCCCGTCGTGTCCGCGGGTCAACGCCTGAGGTGGGTTCATCCAGAAAAAGCGCTTTAGGGGCATGCAGGGTGGCACATAAAAGGGCAAGGCGCTGCCGCTGCCCCAGGGGCAGCTGGTGGGTCATGGTTTTTATGTAGGGTTCAAGGCCAAGCGCGTTTACAAGCACACTGGAACGCTCGCGGAACAGCGTCTCCGGCATATCGTATAAATCCGCAAACAGGCGAATATTCTGGCCTACGGTTAAGTCTGTATACAAAGAAAATTTCTGGGCCATATACCCCAGTTGACCCCGGGCCTTACTGGCAGATTTAAGTAAACTCACCCCTGCCACACGGCACTTGCCTTTTGTTGGGCGTGAAAGACCGCATAACATACGGAATGTGGTGGATTTTCCTGCTCCATTAGGGCCAAGAAGACCAAAAATTTGCCCGGATTTAACAGAAAAGGTCATATTATGCGCAGCTACAAAAGAACCATAGTGTTTGCTTAAGCCTATGGCCTCAATAATGGGCATGGGCGCGCCATCCCGCAGCGGAATACCATCCGGCCAGACAGGCCCAAAAGAAATAAAAGGCGAAGGCTCTTTCCCTATGCCCCCTACAGCCGCCATATACGCATCTTCCAGCCTTGGGGCAACCGGAACAAGCGTGGCTGGCGGGGTGGCCAACTCTGCCAGTAACACCCGCACCTTACTGCCCTGTGCCAGCACATCGCTACAATCTGGTGCAGACATCCACGCCAAAAGCCGGTGGCGTGTCCAGTCTTCTTCGGCATCTGCTGGTGGTTCTTCCAAAAAGGTGCGGCCCTGCACATGCTGCACAAAAACATCCGGCGGGCCTTCATAAATAAGCTTGCCTTCATCCAACATAAGCACATGGGGGCAGCGTTCCGCTTCTTCAATATACGCGGTAGACCATACAATACTCATGCCGCCCTGCGCCAGTTCATTCACCATACGCCACAGTTCGCGGCGGGATTGCGGGTCTACCCCCACCCCGGGCTCATCCAAAAGTAAGACTTTGGGGGTACCAAGCAACGCGCAGGCCAGACCCAGCTTTTGTTTCATCCCGCCGGAAAGCCGCCCTGCCAGGCGCTTTTGAAAAGGGGAAAGACCCGTAAAGGTTAAAAGCGTGTGGAATACTTCCGCACGTTCTTTCCCTTTTAAATCCCGTAACTGGGCATGCAGGGAAAGATTGTCTATAACGGATAAGTCTTCATAAAGCCCAAATTTTTGCGGCATATACCCTACAAAGGGTAAGCTGCCCCCTGCCTTGTGGACCGCATTAAACCCAAGCACCTGCACACTGCCTGTTGTGGGCAGTAAAAGGCCTGCCATAAGGCGCATAAGGGTGGTTTTACCGGAAGCGTCCGGCCCTACAAGGCCGGTAATTGTGCCCAGAGGAACCGTGGCGCTTATGGAATTAAGGGCTGGTTTTTCTGCACCAGGGAAGTGTTTCCCCAGATTATCCAGCAAAATGGCGGGGTTTGCTGCCGGACTCATGGAGCATTGCCTGCCTCAGTGCGCCGGATGTGCAGGGTAACGGGAATACCCTGGCGCATAACATTGTCCGGGTCTTCTGCAATCACACGCAGGCGAAAGACCAGATCATTACGCACTTCCTGTGTTTCCACAGATTTTGGCGTAAACTCTGCCGTAGGGGAAATAAAGCCCACATGGCCTTTGTAGGCTTTGCCTGGCATGGAATCCACATAAATATCCACAGGCATGCCCGGTTTTACATGCCCGAGCAGAGGCTGGTTAATATACGCGCGGATATACACAGGGTTTATCAGGCTCAGGGTATACACACTCTGCCCTGCTGCTACTATAGCGCCTTTTTCGCGCGAACGGGTGAGGATAACCCCGTCTTCCTGTGCGTACAGTGTGGTATCGTCCAAAGCTGTTTGCGCCTTGGCAAGGCGTGCCAAAGAACCATCCACCGCGGCTTTTTGCACAGCCACATCTTCCGCACGGAAACCTTTTTCCATCAAATCCAGCTGATTTTTGGCAACTTCCAACCGTGCACGCGCTTCCTGATAGCGGGCGCGGCTATCGTCTTCCTGCTGTTTGGCAATGGCCCCACCCTGCTGCAATTTACTAAGCCGCTCAAGGGTAAGCTGCAGGTTTGCGGCTGTTACCTCACGTTCCTTCACAGTATCACGTGCCTGCTGTATTTCTTCCGGCCTGTAGCCTGTAAACAACTTGGTAAAATTAGCTTCCTGCATAGCCACATCTGCCTGGGTCATACGCACTTCGTCTTCAAACGGGCGTGTCTCCAGCTTGGCCAGCACATCGCCCTGTTTTACGGCCTGCCCTTCCTGTACAAGCATTTCTTCAATACGCCCACCCACCCGGAATGCCAGATCAACCTGGTGGATATCCACATTACCGTACAGGGTTATGGTGTTGGTTTCTTTTTTGTCTGCACTGAAAAAAAACCAGTAAACACCGCCAGCTGTAAGACAGAGAAAAAGGAGAAGCAAGCTTTTTTTCATGCTATTTTCCAATTATAAAATGGATGAAAGAGAACAGGAAAACGTATGTCTGTATTCTATACGAAGCGAAAAGATTTGGCAAGTTTTTTTGACCCAAAAGTTAATAAGGAAAAAACGGTATAATATAAGACTTCTTGCTATCTGTGATATGTTTTGATAGTCTCCGGCCATGGAGAAAAAAAACACACGCGCAACCCCTGAAAAACGTACTGCCAGCATTATCCATGCGGCGTTTGATGTCTTTACCCATGAAGGCTACGCGGCAGCACGCATGGAAGACATTGCACAAAAAGCTGGTGTGACCAAGGGGTTATTATATTTTTATTATGCAAGCAAACAGGATCTTTTTCTGGAAGTGATGGAACAGTGTATAGCTGAACCCATAAAAAAAGAAGTGTTTTACGTTAATCCATCAGAAAATATGGCGAATCATATTGCAAAATCACTGGATTTTATTTACGCCCAGCTTCTCCAAACACCCCATGTTTTTAGCCTGCTGCGCCTTCTTATTATAGAAGGGCCTCATTTCCCAGAAATTTTGGAATACTACCATTCCCATGTGGTTCGCCCAGGTCTTGAAATGATAGATATGTGCCTGAAAGAAGGCGTGCGGCGCGGTGAGTGGCAGGCAGAACAATTGCCTGACTACCCCCAAACTTTTATGAGCCCTCTTGTGCTTTTTATTGTTTGGAATTTTACATTTGAAAAAATAGAAACATTAGATATTTTAGCCCATTGTGAAGACCATAAACGTCTTATTTTTCAAGCCCTTGGCCTTTCTTCCGCAGAACCGGAAGAAGCCGGGAAAACACAAAATAAAACTGTCCGCAGGCGTTCGCGCCGTGTAGAAAGTTAAAGTTTTACGTTAACAAATCTAAATACGCTAAGCCTGCTCTCAACTGGCTCTAAGCGGGCCGCTTCCATCCAAAAAGTATACGCCGTATCCCATAGCCTATGGCCTGTAACTGCGGTTTAAGCATAACCGCTGTTACCGCACAGAGTATAAGCGCCATGCCCATCACAAGCCTTGCGGTAAAAGGCTCCCGGAATACCGTAATGCCCACAAATACCGCTGTTACAGGTTCCATAGCGCCAAGCACAGAAGTTAAGGTAGAACCAATACGTTTTATCGCCAGTATCAGGGTAAAATTGGAAAGCACAGCCGTTACAAGTGCCATAAGCAAAAGCGTAAAAAATTCCCAGGCACCGGAAAGCATACGGAACTCCCCGCTGATATTCGCATTAAGAAGCGCGTAAAACGCACTAAAAACCATAACATAAAATGTGGCCACAAGACCACTCATTTCTTTTATCCGCGCCACATGCAGGCAGTAAATATACACAGCATTAATCAGAGCAGAACCCAAAAGCAAAAAAATACCCACAAAATGCCACAGATATTCAGACCCCCCACTTTCCCCCGTATGCCAGGAAAGCAC
>CAZJOG010000117.1:0-7797 GCA_964547565.1 uncultured Desulfovibrionaceae bacterium | reverse complement strand
CCCGCAGACCCCTGTTTTATCACAGATACCACCTTCCGCGATGGTCAGCAGGCCCGCCCGCCCTACACCCTTAAACAAATTGCCCGTATATTTGATCTTCTGCACAAGCTGGGCGGAAAAAGCGGCCTTATCCAGGCTTCTGAATTTTTTATGTATTCGGCCAAAGAACGCCGTGCTATTGAAATATGCCGCGGCCGCGGTTACCGTTTCCCCCGCGTAACAGGCTGGATACGCGCCACTTTGGACGACCTGAAAATTGCCCATTCCATGGAGTTTGACGAAGTGGGCATGCTTACCAGTGTTTCTGACTACCATATATATCTTAAACTTGGTAAAACACGCGAACAGGCCATGAACGACTACCTGGCCCTTGCCGCCCAGGCCCTTGAGTGGGGCATTGTGCCGCGCTGCCATTTTGAAGATATTACCCGCGCCGATATTTACGGCTTTTGCATACCCTTTGCCACCCGCCTTATGGAACTTGCGCACCAAGCCGCCATGCCCGTTAAAATTCGCCTTTGCGACACCATGGGCTTTGGTGTTCCCTACCAGGGGGCTGCCCTGCCCCGCTCCGTCCAGCGTATTGTCCGCGCTTTTACAGATGAAGCAGGCGTACCCGGCCAGTGGCTGGAGTGGCATGGCCACAATGATTTTCACAAAGTCCTTGTTAATGGCGTTACCGCATGGCTGTATGGCTGCGCCGCTGTAAACGGCGCCCTGCTTGGATTTGGAGAACGTACAGGCAATACCCCCATTGAGGGCCTTGTGATGGAATACATTTCCCTCACCGGGCAGGACGAAGCTGCCGATACCTCTGTGATTAGCGAAATAGCGGAGTATTTTGAAAAAGAGCTGGAATACGTTATCCCCCCCAACTATCCCTTTGTGGGCCGCGACTTTAACGCCACCAGCGCCGGTGTCCATGTGGATGGCCTTATCAAAAATGAGGAAATCTATAATATTTTTGATACATCCAAAATTCTTGGACGCCCCGTGCCTATTATCATCACCGATAAATCCGGCCGTGCAGGCATTGCGTATTGGATAAACCACCACCTTGGCCTTAAGGGCGAGCAGGAAGTTTCCAAAAAACACCCCGCTGTGGGTCATATTTACAACGCCGTGATGAAAGAGTACGAAGAAGGCCGCAATACCTCCTTCTCCAACAAGGAGATGGACCGCCTTGTCAAACGCTTTATGCCGGAACTTTTTGTGACGGAACTGGAACGCATCAAACGCCTTGCCGGCCGCCTTGCCGCCCATCTTGTGGAACGCCTTGCCGGCGCCTGCGTTGCCGTACCCGGGAATTGTGCCACTGCCGACTGTATGCAGCGTTTTGTGGAAATGTACCCCTTTATCCAGTATCTTACTCTTACGGATGATAAAGGCAAACTTGTCCACGCTGTTATCACAGACCCCGCCTACACAGAAAAGTACGGCCTGCTCCCCAAAGAAGGGCACGACTACTCTGACCGCGAATGGTTCAGGCAACCCATGAAAACAGGCGAACTGCATATTACGGACGTCTACCAGTCCCAGTACACAGGGCGCCTTATCCTGACTGTCTCCAAAGCCGTAACAGACGCGAACGATAATATCACAGGCGTGCTGGGCGCAGATATCCAACTGGAACACATACTCCAGCGTGCCCCTGCCCTTGAAGCAGAAGAACAGGAAAGTGACGACGTATAGCCCTGCGCCCCACGCTTCCTCCCCAACAAAAACTTTACTTTTTGTTTCCAGTATCTAACAGGAATCTATCCATGGACAAAGTTTTCCTTATGCTTCAGGGCCCGCAGAGCGCGTTTTTTAAGGCGCTTGGTCTGGCGCTTAAGGAAGCAGGCTGTGGTGTTATAAAAGTCAATTTCTGCGGGGGGGACGTTTTCCACTGGGCCACACCGTATACCATAAACTACCGCGGCCGGCGGGAAACATGGCCGGCCTATGCGGCAGATTTAATGGACAGGGAAAAAGTAACAGACCTTGTGTTGTTTGGCGACTGGCGCCCCTTACACAGGGAAGCTATTGCTCTTGCAAACAAACGTGGGATACGCGTGTGGGTGCTGGAGGAAGGCTATTACAGAAAAGGCTATATCACACTGGAAAAAGGTGGGGTTAACGCCCGTTCGTCTTTGCCGCATCTGGCGGATGAAGTGATGGAACAGGCGGCCCTTTTGGCAGAAAAAAATCAAAAAGCCCATGGGGAGCAAGAAGAGCAAGCTGTGGCAAACCCACTTTCCAAAAGGGTGTGGGACGCTGTGGGGCATCATTTTGGCAATGCCGTGTTATGGCCATTTTTTTGGCGTTATAAAACACACAGGCCCTATACAATTGCGTGGGAGTTGACAGGCTGGCTGCCCCGTTATATCACCAGAAAACAAAGGCGGGGGAAAGCCGCGCAAAAACTGAAGGCTTTTTACGCAGATCCCCGGCCATTTTTCTTTTTCCCTCTGCAATTAGATTCTGACGCGCAGGTAAAATTATATTCCCCCTTCCAGGGTATGGAAGATGCTATACGCAACATTTTGCAAGATTTTGCAGAACACGCGCCAGAAGGAAACCGCCTGCTTATCAAAAACCATCCTCTTGACAATGGGCTTATTAATTATACATTGCTTGTACAAAGTCTCACAAAAGCGCTTGGCCTTCACAACAGGGTATGTTATGTGGAAGAAGGCCACACCAGCAGGATGATTAAGAAAAGCCAGGGTCTGGTGCTTCTTAACAGCACCGTAGGCATGGATGGGCTGGCGCAGGGCAAACCTGTGTACACACTTGGGCAGGCAATTTATGCGCTTAAAGCAGGCAAGGAAGGGCAAATCCTTGCATGTAGCGAAAAAATGCTGCCTTTAGGTGAGTTTTGGAACAGCCCAACCAAACCAGACGCCAGGCTTTTTGATGATTTTTTACTGGTTCTGACACACACAGCTCTTGTTCGCGGAAACTTTTACACGCAGGCCGGCATTGCGCAAGCTGTGCAAGGCTGCCTCAACCGATTAGGAGTGCTTTATGAGTGAACTTACATTCCGTCCTGCAACGGCGGATGATGTACCTTTTCTCGCGCGCGTGATAATGGAAACGAGCGACGGTATTGTCCAGCATGTGGTAACAGGCCTTATCCCTTTCAGAAAACCGGAAGAAATTTTTGCCATGGTTATTGCCCGTGAAGGCAGCCACTTCCATGTAAGTAATATGGTAGTGGCGGAACAGGCCGGCAAAATAGTAGGCATGCTTTTTGCGTACTCCGCCGACCAGCAGGAAATACCAACTGTTATGGAAAAAATGCTGCCCAAAAAGAAACTGGAACCTGTGCGTCCTATTCTTACGGCGGCCGTGCCGGATACCTTGTATATTAACACCCTTTGGGTAGACCCGGAAATGCGCGGGCAGGGTGTTGCCACAGCGCTTATTGACTACGCAAATGTATGGGCAAAAGATAAAAACCTTAAAGGGCTTTCCCTGCATTGCTGGGCGGATAATGAAGGGGCTATTCAGCTTTACAGCAAACATGGTTTTAAACCTGTGCAGCACCTTGACCCTCTGGCTCCGCTGGATGCCATGCACCCAAAAGGCAGCGACATTTACACCACTCTTTAATTCTGGTTTTTTACCAGAGCGCGGGAACTTTGCAGTATGATGGATCTTTTTCTTGCGCTTGGCTTTTGCCTTGCCCTTACGTTTTTTCTCAACAGAAATGCGTCGGGGCAAGGCTTTTTTATGCCCCGCTTCACCTTTGGGGATATGGTTGGCCTGTTGTTTACAGCCGCGTTTTTTGGTCTGTGGGTGGGTGTGTTCAGCAGGCCCATACTGGCCGCCGTTGTCACATCTGCGCTTATTTTGGCACTTTGGGGAGTAAACACGGTTAAAATACGGGTTTTGCATGAACCCCTTATTTTTTCCGATGTTGCCATGCTGTACGCTTTATTTAAATGGCCGCATCTGTATTTCCCCTTTTTGCCCAAGTGGGGGCTTTACGGGGGTGTAGCCGTTTTTATTGTGGCTTTTTTGGGTGCGCGGCGCCTGGAAGTGCCGCTGAGTAATTACCCACGCCTTGCCAGTGTCTTTTTATTTTTATTTGGGGTGTTTTTCTTTTTTGGGCTTGTGCTTTTGGGCTGGGGTAAACTGCACACTCTGGCGCAAAGACTGCTGAAAAAACACCCTCTTGTCTTTGATGCCTGGCAGGATGGCAAAACCTATTCCCTTTTTGGCTCGGCTTTGTTGCATTTTGTCTGGTTTTTCCATGGCAGGGACAGCACCCACGGTATACCGGAAAACGCGCAGAAGCCACCGGTTGCCCTTACCTGGCCCGCGGATGTGCTGGAACCTTTGGCAAACCCCAAACCCCATATTTTGCTGATACAGGCAGAATCTTTTTTTGATTTGCGTGCCGCAATACCCGCTGGTTCACTTCCTGCAAACTTTTTTGCGGAATTTGATAGTCTGTGTGCGGAAGGCGTATCCGGCCGTTTTTTGGGCAATGCGTTTGGGGCGTATACACAAAGGGCGGAATTTTCCGTACTTTCCGGCCTTGGTAAAGAAAGCCTGGGGGCAGATGCGTTTGACCCCTATCTGACCACAGCCCTGCGCCCTGTCTGGAGTCTGGCACGGCATTTAAAAACACAAGGCTATACAACAGTTTGTATCCATCCGTATTATAAAGAATTTTTCCAGAGGCACAAGGCCCTGCCCAATCTGGGGATAGACAGCTTTATTGGCCTGCCGGCTTTTCAAAATGCCCAAACCTATGGCCCGTATATTTCGGACAAAAGCTTTGGGGAGGCCCTTTTAAAGGCTATGCAGCAGGAAGGCCCGGTCTTTTGTTTTGGTATTAGTATGGAAGCCCACGGGCCGTGGCTGGCGGATCGTTTTGTTAAACACCCGGTGGAAAATACCCCGGGACCGGGCCTTGCCACATACGCGCGGCATTTACAAAACACCAATGCCATGCTGGCCCATATCCAGGCGGAGCTCAAGCAGGCGCAATACCCTGCCGTGCTTGGGGTTTATGGTGATCACCCGGGTTCTTTGCCGGAAGTCACCGCGCATTTTGCCTGCTCCGATGCCCGTCCGTACACACCCTACTGTGTATGGGGCAATTACCCGCACCGCCTCGCCGGGCTTTCACAGGATATACACCCGGAAGATTTTGGCGCTATACTGCTAAAACTGGCAAAAGAGGCTTAAATTCGCGCATACCTGTAAAAAAACAATTCCCAAATGATACACAATTTTTGCGAACCATTTGGGAATTGTTATAAAACAACTACACTATTTTTATATATACTGGTACTCTTTACGCATACGCTTAAGAAACCAGAAGGAAACCACTACACTGCACAATTCTGCAAGCGGCACTGCAAGCCATATGCCTGTTACACCCAAAACCATGGGCAATATAATCAGGGCGCTTACAAGAAAAAGGAAAGAGCGCAGGAAGGAAATAGTGGCGGAAATCTTGCCATTGGAAAGAGCCGTAAAAAATGCGGACGTAAAAATGTTAAACCCTAAAAAGATATAAATAAGGGCAAAAATTCTAAATCCTGTTGAAGCCAGTTCATACACATCTGTACCGGGTGTTGTAAAAATACCCACAATTGTTGGGCCAACAACTTGCGCAGTAATAAAAATAACAACAGCCGCAACAGCAATAAAACCATAACTCATTTTAAAAAGCTTTTGCAGTTCTTTTATATTTTTGCCACCATTATGGTAACTTATCATAGGCGCAATACCGGATGAATACCCAAGAAACATGGCACTCATAAGAAATTCCACATACAGCACAATAGTAATGGCAGCAACACCGTTTTCCCCTATGTAATGCAACATAGTCAGGTTAAAAATAAGTGTGGTAATTGCCACGGCAAGGTTACCCACCATTTCGGATGAACCATTGGAAGCAGACTTCAAAAGAACACGCATACGGAAATACGGGCGCACAAAAAACAGGCTGCCTTTACGGTTCAGGGCAAAATACACTAAGCCGGAAATAGCAGGCACACAAAACCCAATGCCTGTAGCCAGCGCCGCGCCCGCAATACCAAGGTTAAAGGGCACAATAAACACATAGTCTAACACCATATTGCTAAGACCAGCCAAAACAACTAAAAATAACCCCAGCCCGGGCTTGCCTGCCGCAACAAAAAAGGACTGGAACAAAACCTGCAAAATACCAAAAGGCGCAAAGAAAATAAAACCAAGCACATAGTCACGGCAATATGGGTATAAATTTTCGTTTGCCCCCAAAAATGTAAGAATAGGTTTAAGAAAAACCACAACCCCAAGGGCAAGAATAACCCCCAAAACAAAACTGGCTACAACCAGCAAGCTAAAGTTTTGCCGCGCTGCTGTGGTTTTTCCTTCCCCCATCTGGGTAGCCACAAAAGCCGCCCCACCGGTTGCCAGCATAATGCCAAGCCCCATAGTCAGGTTGTACAGCGGCGTGGCTATGTTTACCGCAGAAAGCGCTGTAGTGCCTACAAAACGGGAAACAAAAAACCCGTCCACCATAGTGTAAAGCGACGTAAACATCATCATGATGATAGTAGGGAAAACAAATTTTGCTACAGAAAAGCCTGTTACTTTTCTGGAAAGAGCGTTTGACATGGTTGCACCAAACTATTCCTTTATTATTTTTGTCACGCTTTGCGTGAACTGGTCTGAAAGAATCCCCAACATATCACAAAATGCATCTATTTCCTGCTGGGAGTATTTTTTTTCAATTTCATCTACTGTTTTATTGCGTACTTCATTATAAAGGTAATATTCTTTTAACACATCCTGGTTTACATAAAGATAAAATACCCGCTTATCTTCCTGGCTTTGTTTTTTTATCACAAGGTTTTGCCTGATAAGTGACTGAACTTTTTGTGTTACAGCAGATTTTGCCACATTAAACAAACTTGCCAGTTTGCTCACTGTACAATCTTCTGTGTATGCAATAACATCTAGATATAATAGACTGTTATAACTGACAGTAGAATTAATAACGTCACTGTGCATAAGCCGCAGCTCATTCACTGTCCCTTCAAAATAAAACCTGTTAATAGCCTCGCTCAAGTCCATGTGCCCTCCGTACCTCTAGATTTATCCCTTCAAACAAACCCCTGTGGGCTTTACATCGCCCATCTTTTGCCCAAGTCACGGGTAAAAATGTTTTAAATCCAAATAATTATAATACACAAACACGCTACTTACTCCTTATTCCCGTTGACTGGAAGGTTCATCTGAAGCCCCATTGGTTAAGTAAACATAATTATATTCGCTTAACTAAAATTGTCAACTCCCCTTCTACCTTGAATTAAGGCAAAATTTGTGTTAATCAGAAAGAAGTTTTAAACGAGGTAAAAATATGCCGGAATATGACGTAGTTATTGGTCTTGAAGTGCATGTGCACCTTGCCACCCAAACAAAACTTTTTTGTTCGTGCCCCAATAATTTTGGGGATGAACCCAACACCAATGTGTGTGAGGTATGCGCAGGCATGCCCGGGGTTCTGCCTGTCGTCTATGGTAAGGCTATTGAATACGCCTGCCGGATGGCTATGGCCGTGTTTGCCACCATAAACCGAGCCTCCCAATTTGCGCGGAAAAACTACTTTTACCCGGACATGCCCAAAAACTACCAAATTTCCCAGTACAGCGCGCCCCTGTGTGAGCACGGGTATGTGGATATTTTGCTGGAAAACGGCACCACAAAACGTATAGGTGTCACCCGTATCCACCTTGAGGACGACGCCGGCAAAAACATACACCATAACCATCAAAGTTTTGTGGATTTAAACCGCTCCGGCGCACC
>CAZJOG010000116.1:0-7803 GCA_964547565.1 uncultured Desulfovibrionaceae bacterium | reverse complement strand
TGGTTATGGAATTAAACCAACAAACAGGGGCAAAGACATAATCAGGGGGCAGGTCTGGGCACGGCCTGGACAGGCTGGTTAAGCATGTTGGGCACGGTGAGCAGGGGGCGTTCTGGCGCAGGGGTTGCCGGGGGCTGGGTGACAGGCTGGCTAACTGGCTGGGTCACTGGCTGACCAGCGGGGGAGACCGCAGGGACAGCGGGAACAGCGGGAACAGCAGGAACGGGCGCAGCCATTGTGCCAGCAGCGGGTGCAGTACCTGGAGCGAGGGATTCAAGGGCATCCTGCAACACACTGGAATTGCCGATAAGGGCATTGGGCATCTGGTTGCCGCGGCCCTGGTAATAAAGGTTAAAGGCTTCGGGGTCAAGGCGCACCATACCCCCCTTGGCAGGCTGGAACAAAAGAAGATCGCGGAAGGCCTTCCCCTGAGGATCATAACGGAAGGGGGCCCCGGCCCATTCCATGGTAAAGCCACGGGCAAGGCGCTGGTTCAGGGCATAGGGTTGTACAGGGCTTTGCAGGCCAAGGGAGGCCGCAAAAACCACAAAATCATACCCAAGCGCTGCCCAGGAATCGGGCAGGCCACCTTGTTGCAGGAAAAAATCATTCAGGGGCTGACCGGCGGGGTTCAGGCTGTCCCATGTACCCGGGAAAATAGTAAGGGCGTAGGTTTCCGGGTTAATGCCGGCCTGACGCACAAGGTTTTGTTCCCAGAGGGAGGTGCCCATCATCACACGGTCATGGGCGCCGTGGTAACGTAAAACAGAAATCAGCATATCCATATTTTTCCAGCTGTCAGGCAGGAAAATGGCTTTAAAGGGGGCAGTTGCGCGTGGGGCGCTTTGGGAAACGCCGCCTCTGCCACCAGCCGCGCCTACAAAGGATGCGGTGGATTTTGTCCAGCTTGCCATATCGCCCGCGGCATAGGTGTCTGTATGCACCATGCCGCCGCGGCTGGCCACGGACTGGCTGAAAGCACGCACCATACGTTCGCTGTAGGCATCCCCACTGGGGTACAGGGCGCCAAAATCGGCAATGCCCAGGGTGGAGGCAAAATTCACCACTGCTTCTATCTGGTCATGCTGGCTTGTAAAAAAACGCCAGGCTTTCTGGCCTTCGTCCTGCGCATTGGGCAGTTGGGGCAGGAAGGCAAAAAGGGCTCTGCCCTGTATGGCTGTTCCGCCATCTTCCATAAGCTGGTTGTATGTTTCGGCACGCAAGGGGCCGCCCACAATACCACAGGCAGGGGGCAAAGCCTGGATATCCGCTTTCCAGGAGGGAGTTGCCGTGTTAATAACACGCAAATCTACCATACTTGGCTGTGTGGAAGGGCCTGCAACTGCCAGTGTGGCAGAAGCGGCCTGGGCGCCCATGGTGATTTGTTTGGAAATACCGCCATAAGGGCCGTCAAGCGGGAGAAGAAGGGCTACACACACAGAACCTGCAAAACCTTCTGCCGGGGGCATACCGGCAAGACCAAAAAGCATGGGATTGGCAAACACACCGGGAACAGATAAACGGGTGCGGGCGCCTTCTGCGTCCGGGTAAAGGCCACGGTTGGCGGCCTGCCAGACAAACACAGACCAGGGAAAGCGGGTTTCCTGCGCGCGTGGCACAGCGGCCAGCATACCAAGGGTGCTGTTGTCTGCGGTGTTTACATCGGCCAGCAGCAGAGCTTCCATTGTGGCTTTTGCTTCTGCGGAGGCGGCATCGTACAGGCGCGAAAGTTCCTGCTGGGCCGCAAAAGAATCCGCACCCGGGCGTGTGGCAACAAGATACATGGCGCGGTTTTTTACGGCCGTGCTTTGGCGAAAATCTTTCCAGGCATCAGCGGCAAGGGCACCCTGTTCCTGTATGGTTTTCCCTTCAAGGCTGCGCAGCCAGGTTTCCACCTGGGTTTTTTCTTCAGACGGTGAAAGGGATGGCCCAAAGGATGGCAGGCTGATGGGCCCGGGGCATGCGGTTAAGAACAGGGCGCACACAAGAACCATAAAAACAGGAAAAAAACGTCGCATCAAAGTACCCTCTCCTATCTGCTGGCAAACAAAGGTCTGCGTATATTCTGTTTCTGTGTTTTGTAGCGTTTTTTTCCCGCAAACGCAAGAAAAACCATACCGCTTGTATAACGCTTGTGCTATGCGCGGGTGGCCTTTTTTCTTGATTTTTTTGCATGGAACAGCTATACAACGAAAAAGCATTGCCAATTCCATCTTGTGTATGGCGCAACTTTCCGAAAAAACGCCTGACGCCGCAAAATGCCTTTGTGTGCAAGGAACAATGGCAACGCTTACCAAATGCATCGGAGACAGCATGCAGTCACGAACTATACGCTTTCTTTTTGGGCCATTTGCCATTGCCTTTTTTGGTCTCCTTTTTGCCTTGTGGAATCTGCTTGGCGATACATCCGCCCTGTGCGTAACAGAAGGGTGTTCCCTTTTTCAAGATTTCACCATCGCAGGGTATTCCCTTTGGTGGGTGGGCGTTATTGGCTTTTCTGTTTTACTTTTCCCGGCACTTTTGGGTTTTGCCAAACTGGGGGAAGTACTGGCGGGTCTTGGTGTTGTAGCCGATATTTTCCTGCTGGCTATTATGCTTATAACAGCGCCCTGTTTTAATTGCCTTATTATTGGTCTTATGCTGGCCCTTGCCTATGTGTCCTTCCGCCATGCCGCAACAGACAGGCGCACAAAACGCCCCTTCCCCATTCTTATTGGCATTTGGGTTGTGTTTTTTGTGGTGAATGCCGGTGGTATTGTACGGGAAAGCACAACACCCTGGGCCATCCGCGCCCCTTCTGTGGAACAGGGCGGAAAACAAAACGCCCCTGTGCATATTTATTTTTCCCCCTCATGCAGCGCCTGCAGGGAACTGGTGAATGGTATTGCCAGCCAGGAACGCCAGAGCGGCCAGCAGGCTGAAGCTGTATGGTACCCTGTGGCAGAAGACGATAAGGATATTTTTGTTATTATCCGTATGTACCAGAAAGTGCAGGAAGGCAAAGATCTGGACGTGGCTATGGCAGAAGCGCGGGAAGCCTTTGCCAATAAAGATGTTACATTCGCAGACCGCCTTACCCTGCTCAGCCCTTCCAACCTTCTGGCCCAGCTGCGTTTGTGGCAAAACATGGCCCATGTTCTGGCGGCAGGCTCCAGCCGGCTCCCCTTTGTGGAATACCGTGGTATACCCAGTGGCCTTTTGGGTTCGGCAAATTCTTCTGCCCCCGCCAGCCGCGGGCCTGTTGCCTCACCCGCCGGCCCTGTAAGCGGCCCCATGAGTGTGACTTCCCCCGCGGGCATACCCGCAGGTCCTGGCACAAATTTGGGCAACCCCCTGCCCTTTTTGGGTGTAGACGGAGTATGCGGCGACCCGCAAATTCCCTGCGAGCAATAAGGGAAACCTGCCCCGCAAAAACCTGCCCCGCAAAAATTACCAGACGAAATTTCTTCCCCCACAACTGCACTTGTCTTTGAAAAAAAAATTGTGTATGTTGACAGAACACCTTTAACTTCCCTGTTTGGAGAGCGGATGCTGGCTATACTCACGTCAAAAAAAGATGATATTCTAAAAGCTTGGCTGGACAAGCTGTTTGCGTCTTATCCGCTTGAGTCGGCAGGTTTTTTGCGCACAGGCACAGATACATTTTCCAATCCCGTTGGTTTTACTACCAAAATAACAACAAGCACACTTTTGGACGCTGTTTTGGGGGAAGACGCAGACCCTGCGGCTGTCCACGCCGCTTTGGAAAAACTTATGCACATGCGCGCCATACAGGAAATGCCCCCCGCGCAGGCTGTTGGCGCTCTTTATCTTTTAAAAGAAATTTTACGCACGCGGGCTATGCCGGAAATTCGCAAAAATACTGGTCTGTTGGACGAATATTTGACTGTGGAATCCCGCATTGACTCTCTTGCGCTTTTAGCGCTGGATATGTACACTGCCAGCCGTGAAAAGGTATTCCAGCTGCGGGTGGAAGAGCTGAAGCGCAGCCAGTCACAGGTGTTGCGCTGGGCCCAGAAAGACCCTGCCTTTCCCGGGCTTTTGCCGGAAAATACCCCGGATGTCAGCTCCGGCACGTAAGGCTTTGGTGTTCCCCATACGGTTTTAACCTTTTTCAGGATATACTACAACAAGGGGTAAGAGTAATGAGCATCGCACTTATCGCGGCCCTTCTCATCCTGGCCATAGGCTGGGGGGGCGCTATGCTCGGCATGCAGTATCTGCTGGGGGTGGCTTTGCCCCTTCTGGCGCTTACTGTATTTATCGTCGGCGTAGTCTGGCGCATAGTGAAATGGGCAAAGTCGCCCGTTCCTTTTGCCATTCCCACTGTGGGCGGGCAGGAAAAATCGCTGGATTTTATCAAGCCAAACAGGCTGGATGCGCCTTTCACAAACGCGGCTGTTGTGGGCCGCATGGCACTGGAAGTAGGCACATTCCGTTCGCTTTTCCGTAACACCAAAGCTGTGCAAAGTACGGAAAACGGCCTCCCGCGCCTTACCTACTATTCTTCCAAGTGGCTGTGGGTTTTTGCGCTTTTGTTCCACTACAGCATGCTGGTTATTTTAGTGCGTCACTGCCGCTTTATTTTTGAGCCAGTGCCCGTGCTTATTACCATTGTGGAATTTGTGGACGGCATTTTCCAGATAAATGCCCCGCGTTTTTACCTGACAGATGCTCTTATTCTGGCCGGCCTTGGCTTTTTACTTATCCGCCGCCTCTGGGACACAAAACTGCGCTACATTTCTTTGCCGGCTGACTATATGGCTCTGTTTATCCTGCTTGGCACAGCCATTTCCGGTATCTGGATGCGCTACATAGACAAGGTGGATATTGCCCAGGTAAAAGTGTTTATTATGAATCTTGCCACTTTTACCCCTGTTGATCCCACAGGCATAGGCAATATTTTCTTTATACACCTTACATTTGTGTGCTCCCTGCTTCTATACTTCCCCTTCTCCAAACTTATGCACATGGGCGGCGTTTTCCTTTCGCCCACACGCAACATGAAGGTGAATACAAGGCAGGTGCGCCATATTAACCCCTGGAATCCGCCCAAAAAGTTCCATACCTACCAGGAATACGAGGACGATTTCCGCGAAGCCATGGCAGAAGCCGGCTTGCCGCTTGATAAGCCCCTTGAAGACTAAGGGAAGGAAAAGAAGGAGAATACTATGGCGAAAATGCCTACCCCTGACCAGCTTCTTGCGGCAACCCCCGGGTTCCCCACCACCCCGTGGATGGAAACCAAGCCTGTGCCGGGCAACTATTGTTACCCCGCCAAAGAAGATATTATGCGGAAACTGGGCATGCCCCACCCGCATACATGGTCCCCCGAAGAAGAAGACTGGAACCTGCCTTCCAACTGGGAAGACATTATTTATAAAGCCCTTAAAGACCGCCTGGAAAAACACCGCTCCCTCAAGCTGTTTATGGATATTTGTGTGCGTTGCGGCGCCTGTGCGGATAAATGCCACTTTTTCCTGGGCACCAATGACCCCAAAAACATGCCTGTGCTCAGGGCAGAGCTTTTACGCTCCGTGTACAGGCAGGAATTTACCAAGGTTGGCAAATTACTGGGCAAAATTGGCGGCAGCCGTAAGCTGAACCCCACTGTTATTAAAGAGTGGTTCACCTATGCTTACCAGTGTACAGAATGCCGCCGCTGCTCCCTGTTCTGCCCCTATGGTATAGACACCGCAGAAATAACCGCCATTGTGCGCGAACTTTTGCACGAGCTGGGCCTTGGCACTAACTGGATTATGGAACCTGTTTCCAACTGTAACCGCATGGGCAACCACCTTGGTATCCAGCCCCACGCCATGAAGGAAATTATTGAGTTTCTGTGCGATGATATAGAAACTATCACTGGCATCCGCATAGACCCGCCCATCAATGAAAAAGGCCACGAAATCCTTTTTATTACCCCATCCGGCGACTTTTTTGCAGACCCCGGCATTTACACCTTTATGGGCTATCTTATGCTTTTCCATGAGATAGGGCTGGACTACACCCTGTCCACCTATGCCTCTGAAGGCGGCAACTTTGGCTCTTTTGTCTCCTTTAATATGGCCAAAAAGCTGAATGCCAAAATGTACGCGGAAGCGGAACGCCTGGGCGTTAAATGGATACTGGGCGGCGAATGCGGCCATATGTGGCGTGTTGTTAACCAGTATATGGCCACCTACAATGGCCCCACCCCGCCCAATATGGTGCAGCCTGTTTCCCCCATTACAGGCACGGTGTTCCATAATGCGGCAGCCACCAAGATGGTGCATATTGCAGAATTTACGGCAGACCTTATCCACCACAATAAGCTTAACCTGAAGCCGGAACGTAATAACCACATTATCACCACCTGGCACGACAGCTGCAACCCGGCCCGCGCCATGGGCATGCTGGAAGAACCCCGGCTGGTTCTTAACGCGGTGTGCAACAATTTTGTGGAAATGCCGGAACACACCATACGCGAAGAAACTTTCTGCTGCGGCGCAGGCAGTGGCCTGAACACAGAAGAAATTATGGACTTGCGTATGCGCGGCGGCATGCCCCGCGGTACAGCCCTGCGGTATGTCCAGGAAAAAAATAATGTCAACTGGATGGCCTGTGTGTGTGCGCTTGACCGTGCCACCCTGCCCCCTGTTGCAGACTACTGGGCACCCGGCGTTACGGTAAGCGGCCTGCACGAACTTGTGGCCAATGCCCTTGTTATGAAAGGCGAAATACCCCGTACCTTGGACATGCGCCAGGAAGACCTGGAATACCCCGATCCTGAACCAGAAGAAGAGGAAAATGCCGAAGAACTGGCCCAAGCCGGTGAGGATACCGCGGAAGATGCCGGTGAAGAAGCAGGAGAGGACGCCTAATGTATAACAGTAAATATATTATCCCGGGCCTTGTGCTTTTTGTGGTGATATTCACCCTGCCTTTCTGGATTAATCTGGCCACACCCCGCTATGTGTACCCGGAAGTAGCCCTGCCCCAGGGTGAAGGCATGGAGGCGTGCGTAGAACCTACAGAATGGATGCGCGCCAACCATATGAGCCTTTTGCTCACATGGCGGGACGAAGCCCTGCGTAACGAACGGCGCGTGTATGTGGCCAGCGATGGCCGCCAGTGGGACATAAGCCTGCAAAACACCTGTATGGCATGCCACGCCAATAAAGTGGAATTTTGCGACAAATGCCACGACCAGAATTCGGTCTCTCCCTATTGCTGGGATTGCCACCTTTTGCCCCAGGGGAATAATTCATGAAAACAAGCAGACGCAACTTTCTTAAAGTAGCGGGCCTGAGTGCATTCGCCCTGGCTGGTGGCGCTCTTGCCCCAAAGGCCGCCCATGCGGGTACTGCCCCCATGGGGCAAGGCACAGGCTCCGGCATACCCGGGAAAGGTTCGTACACCACTGTGCCAGAAGCCATTACAGCCAAACGCTTTGCTATGGTGATTGATACCCGCCAGTTTGATTCGTACGAATCATTCCAGACTGTTATCAGTGCCTGCCACTCTGTCCACAATGTGCCTTCCCTTACCGGCCCGCAGGAAATAAAATGGATGTGGGACGATATTTTTATCCACGCTTTCCCGGATGACCCAACCCCCATCCTCTCTGAAGAAATACAGCAACGGCGCTTTCTTTTGCTCTGCAACCACTGCGCCAACCCCTCCTGTGTGCGTGTTTGCCCGGCAGGCGCCACCTATAAAACTGCGGAGGGCGTTGTTGCGATAGTCGACCTCCGCTGTGTGGGCTGCCGCTTCTGTTTGGCTGCGTGGCCCTTTGGTTCGCGTTCTTTTTTCTTCAAAGTC
>CAZJOG010000115.1:0-7856 GCA_964547565.1 uncultured Desulfovibrionaceae bacterium | reverse complement strand
AGCCAGCACCCTGATGTTGCCAGAGAACTTTTAACAAAACTGCGCACCTTTATGGATGGTTTGGCCAAGGCATAAAAAAACAAGATTAAACACAAAAATCCCCCCATACATGCGGTTTGTGCATGTATGGGGGGATTTGTTTCAAACAGGCTTATTTCAGCATGGCTGGTAACCAAAGCGCAAGTTGGGGAAAGGCAATAAGCAAGCCAATAAGTAAAAATACCCCCAGAAACACAGGGATAATTTTGCGAAAAATAGCCTGCACCGGTACATCACTGACAATAGACGACATGGTGAATACAATAATACCCACAGGCGGCGTGATCTGCCCAAGTTCCATCAGCACAACAGAAAGCACCCCAAACCACACAGGGTCAAAACCCATAGCAAGCACAGTGGGAAAAATGGCGGGCAGGGTCAGCATCATCATAGGTATCACATTCATTAAGCAGCCTAAAACAATGTATAAGATAATAATGCCGGTCAACACAAGCGCGGGTGTAGCGCCAATACCTGTTATAAGATCCGCCAGATTATTCGGCAAACGGGTGATAGCCAGAAAATAGCCAAAAATACCCACACCAATAAGCACCACCATAAGGCGGGCATTGATTATACTTGTGGCAACAAGAGATTTAACTATTTCCTTACCACTTATCGCACGCCGCACAAGGCCATATATAAGTGTAAAAAAGGCCCCCATAGCCCCACCTTCCGTAGGACTAAACACCCCTTTCAGAATACCGCCAAGCACAAGCAAAATCATAACCAGCATGGGCACAAGGCCAAGGGTGCCACGCAGTTTAGCCGCAAGCGGCACAGCGGGAGAAGGCGGCGCAAACTCCGGGTGGCGTGCCGCCTGAAAAATAAACACCCCCATAATAATAAACATAAGTAAAATGCCAGGGATAACCCCAGCCATAAACAAATCCCCCACGGATTGCTCTGTAATAATACTGTAAATAATAAAACCTGTGCTGGGGGGAATAAGAATACCCAAAGTGCCACCTGCCGCAACAGCCGCGCAGCCATAGGCAGGGTCATAGCCTTTTGCCCGCATTTCCGGCACAGCGGCGGATGCCATGGTTGCTGCTGTTGCCATACTGTCGCCACAAATGGCCGCAAAACCTGCACAGCCACCAACAGCCGCAGCCGCAAGGCCACCGGGGGTTCTGCCAAGCCAGAGAGCCACGGCTGTAAACATATCCTTACTCAGGTTTGTGTAAAGCGCAAATTCCCCCATAAGCAGGAACATGGGAACCACCATAAACAAAACACTTGCCACAGAATAATAGGGCGCAGAGCCAAGCAGGTTAAGGGCAGGGGCGGCTTTGGGCATAATCATAAAAAGACCAAGTCCCCCTATAAGCGCCATGGCAATGCCTATAGGCATACCCAAAAAAATAAGCACAAACATAACAGCAAAACAAAGAAAACCAATGCCTGTTTTGCTTAAACCCAGGTCAAACCAGTTTGGGTATAAGGGGAGCGCAAGCACAGCCAATGCCAAAAGAAAAGGCATGACAAGCCATAGGCCGGCCTTTTCCTGTATGGCTTTATGGCACGCTTGCAGCAAAGAACGCAAAAATGCGCAGGAAAGTAAAAGTGTGCCCAGTGTACAAAACATATGCACGGGCCACATAGGCAGGGAAAGCACAGCGCTTACCGCGCCAGATTTCATACTGTCCATAGCAATTTGAAAAATTGTCCAGGAAAGTAACAAGGATACAGCCAGGCAAAGCGCCCATATAAATGTCTGGATAAGGGCCTGTCCTTTTAAAGAAAAGCGGGCCGTGAGTAAATCAACACTGATATGCTGGTCTTTTGCCTGCACATACGCAAAAGCGGAAAAAGCCATAACAGCCATAAGAATTTCCGAAATATCAGAAACCCCAAGAATAGCTTTGGAAAAAAAGAAACGTCCAAAAACATCCAACACAACGGGGATGCCGATAACAGCCATAGTGATTGTGCAAATAACAAGCCCAATATCAACCGCTTTGAGTAATATTCTGTCTAAAAAGGCCCCCATACATTTCCTCCAGACCTGAAAGTGATTATGCAGTGAAAAAGCTCACAAACCTTATGCCGGGCAGACGGAGCCGGCAGCCGTGGGAACACCTGTTACACAGCATCCACGGCTTTTTTTCTGCTCCATCTGCCCGAAGGTTTTATTGGTTAGTATTATAGGGCTTTAATTCCTGGCGCAGGGTCTCCAGTTTTTCCGGCGTGTATTCTTCCGCCATAGCCTGCATATCCGCATACATGGCGCGTATAGAGCTAAAACCTTTTTTCTCCATATCCGCCAGCCATGCTTCATGGATAGGATGCATGGCATTAACCCACTTCTCTTTTTCTGCAGGGTCAAGCTCAATAAATGTTACGCCAAGAGCTTCCAGTTTCGCTTTTTCCACAGGCACAAAGTTATCCGAACAGGAAGCGTACGAGAGGGTGGAACGCAAACCAAGCGTGGGTTCCAGGATTTTGCGTGTTTCTTCCGGGATACTGTTCCAGGAATCCGCATTCATCAGGGTAAAGGAAGAAGCCACCACAACATCCGCCATAGTGACATACTTGGCGACTTCATGCAGTTTGAAAGAGAAAATGGAAGGAACAGGCCAGACAAGACCGTCTATCATACCACGCTGCAAACCCATATACATATCTGTGGACTGCATAATAATGGGGTTAGCGCCCAGTGCCTTAATGGGTTCAACCTGCGCCTGGCCGGTAATGCCTATTTTTTTGCCCTTTATATCTGCCAGTGTCTGGATGGGTTTAATGGAAATAATCTGCATAGCCACAGAACCAGCAAAAGAAACAGGGAGAAAGCCTTCCAGCTCCTTTTGTAATTCTGGGTATTTTTCATACAGTTTTTGTGTAACCACAGAATACTGGGAGGCAGATTCAAAAAGCATGGGCAATTCCAGCACGCCAAACTGCGGGTAACGCCCCGGGGTCATGGAAAGGCTGCTCTGCCCCATGTCTACAATACCGGAATGGACGGAGGGGTAAATTTCCGGCACCGGGCAAATAGTCCCCGGGCCATAAAACGTAAATTCTACGTCTCCATTGGTCATTTCTTCCACCATTTTAAACCACGGAAGCATCACATTGGCGATAACCGGATGGGTTTCATACATGGTGGCTGTTGCGGAAAACTCCATTTTTTTTGCATACGCATTGGTATACAAGCCAGTGGAAAGACCCAGAACACAAAGCAAAAACAGAGAGAGAAATCGCTTAGACATGTGGTATTCTCCTTCAGGTTAGAGGGGGATTACGCCAGGGCTGCGTACACAAACAGCCCTGGCGGTTTACGGGTAGTTAATGTGTATTGCCTTTTAATTCTTCCATAATACCAAGCAGTTTTTCGTACAATTCTTCAGCAATGGCGGGGTTTTCGTCTATAACATTGTGCAGCTGGAAAGGATCGGTAGGTCTGTAGTACAATTCATCCTTTTCCGGCACGATGACTGTGGAGCCGGGTGTGCAGGTCCATTGAGCTTCCCCGTCTGTTGTTGCACCGGCAATGTGACGCTGGAAAGCATTTGCTTCGTCTTTGGAAGCAAGAGCTTGCTTATCTACCATATCGGAAAAAGTGGCGGCATTGCGCCCGCCTGTTGCGGTAAGATAATCAGAAGCTTTTCCCACTTCTTCTGTAAAGTGAATAGTAAAGCCCATATCGTTTTTATTGCTCTTGGGCCAGTGGAAGTAACTCCATTTTTCTGTATAAATAGCCCAGCCATGTTGGTAGTAACCTGCAAGCGCGTAATCACGGATAGAATCCACTTCACCACGAGCAAGAGGTAACAGGCTTTTCCCCTGCATATCCGGGTGTACACCAATGCCCAGCCAGTCGCATACAGTAGGGGCTACATCACAAGACTGTATTAACGCCTTTACACGTTTGCCGGCTGGTAAACCGGGGCCGCGTAAAAGCAGGGGGGTATGCGCCAGTTCTTCATACGGCCAGGGGCGCACTTTACGCATAATACCGTGGCCATGTTCCCCATTACCAAGGGGTTCCCCGTGGTCAGAAACCATCATAAGCATGGTGTTTTCTTCCAGACCCAAACGGCGCATGGCATCCATCAGATAACCCAGCCACTTGTCGCACAGGGTCACAAGTTCTGCGTACAACATGCGTATATGGTGCAAAATCCGTTCAGAATACAAACCATCCACATCACCCACAAATGGCATAAAGTCTTCTTTGCCTTCATAGTCAGGGTCATACGGGCAAGGGAAATTCAAATACACAGATGGCGGATCCCAGGGCTCATGGGGATCAAAAGAATCTATCCACAGGAAAAATTGTTTGTTGCGGTCTATTTGTTCCAAATATTGCACGGCTTTTTTCATAGTGTGCACAACATAGCGGTCTTCTTCACTTTTCCAATACTGGCGTTGTTTCAGGTAGCTGGTTATTTCATCCAGCTGGGTTTCCACAATAAGCGGGCCAAACTGTTTTTTGGCGCCTTCCAGCACAGATTCGCTGATATAGTCATTGGGGTTAAGGTGGATAAGGGTATCATGCTCATAAAAATAGTGATCCATTTCATGGCCATGGGTAAAATATACCTTATCAAAGCCGCGTGTATAGCCAAATTTGGGTTGCCTGTACATGGGGCAGTCAAAAATAAGGGCTGTGTCAATAGGACGGCCCCAGCAGAGGTCTGCAATGGTGGTATCTTCCATGGTAAGTGGTGACCAGCCACTAAAGGGCAAGGTATAGCGGCCTGTGTGCATGGCGCGTCTGCACGGGACTGTGGGCAAACCTTCTGTATAGCAGTTTTCAAACAAAACACCTTCGCGTGACAGACGGTCCATATTGGGGGTTTTTATCCAGGTGTTCCCGTAACAGCCAAGATAATTGTGTTGCAAACTGTCAAACATCACAACAACAGCATTTTTTAACATTTGCGTAACCTCTTGTGAATAAAGTTATATGTTTTTTAATTCTTCCATAAATGTATTCAGCTTCTGGAGAAGCATGGCGGCTATTTCTTTATTTTCTTCCATAACATTATGAAGCTGGAAAGGATCTGTATGGCGGTTATACAGTTCATCTGTACTATGCACTTCTGCTTTTGAACCTGGGGTGCATGTCCACTGATCCGCGCCATCCAGCGCACGCTGGCTGCGGTATTCTTCCATAGAGGAAGAATCTACCTGCGCCATATTTTGCAGGGTAGAAGCCTGGGATTTATCGGAATTATACATTTTGGAAAGCATATCATCCATGCTTTCTATCTGGTTTTTTGTTTCTTTGCGCCAGTGGATAAGGCTCCAGTCTTCCGTAATAATAGACCAGGAAAAACTGTAATACCCCGCTATGGCAAAATCACGCACTTTTTCCACTTCCCCGCGGCATAAAGGCAGCAGGCTTTTACCCGTCATATTGGCTGGTATAGGCAAGCCCAGCCAGTCAAGCACGGTGGGGGCGCAGTCACAATCCTGCGCAAAAGCTTTTATACGTTTACCGGCTGGCAATCCGGGCGCTTTAATAATAAGGGGGATATGCACAAGTTCTTCATACGGCCAGGGGCGGCATTTGGTCATAATACCATGCCCGTGTTCGCCATTGCCAAGGGGTTCACCATGGTCAGAGGTAAGCCATATAAGGGTTTTTTCCCACAGACCAAGACGGTGGATACAGTCACACAATTCCCCAAAATAACTGTCGCACAGGGTTATTTTTTCCGCAAAAAGCATACGGATGTGGTGCAACTGCTCTTCCGTAAAAAGCCCTTCCACAGGGGACATAGGCGGATGCCATAAATTTGCCCCTTTATAGCCAAGGTCATAGGGGCAGTCCATGCCTTCTGTCCAAACAGAGGGAGGGTCCCAGGGTTCATGCGGGTCCCAGGTGTCTATCCACAGGTGCAGACTGTGGTTTCTGTCCATAGTTTCCAAAAGTTTAATGGCTTCATGCAGGTTAATGGCCACGGTGTGGTCATCGTTTGTTTTCCAGTATTGTTTGTCACGCAGGTAACTTTCCATTTCCGCGCGCACAAATTTTTCCAGTGTGTCACCGTCCGGTTTTGCACGCATACGCTCCAAAAAACCTTCGTCAGCCAAAAACTGGTCCACTGTATAATGGGTGTACAGTTCGTCCGCCATAAAGTGGAAGTTGTCAAAACCGCGGGAATACACGGTGCGCGCATAACTGCGGGCAAAACCATGCCGGTCCATAAAAAGCGGAAGGGAATTGTACGCCATGGCTGTGTCTACACCTGTGCCCCAGCAAAGGTCGGCTATGGTAATATCTTCCTGCCGTAAAGGGCCCCAGCCTGTATCGTGCAGGGTGTAACGCCCTGTCATCATAGAGCGCCGCACGGGTAAGGTGGGCATGTTATTGCCATAGGCATTTTCAAAAAGTACACCTTCACGCGCAAGACGGTCAATATTCGGCGTTTTGATCCATGTATTCCCATAACAGCCGGTGTAATTAAACTGCCAGCTGTCAAACATGGCTACAATGGCAACCTTTGTTTCCTTCATAGTTTTCTCCCAAAAGCAGTTAGTTTATAACACTACAGCATCTGCGTATTCTGCATGGCAAACATGCAACCAGAACAATGCGATGCGCATAATAAACGGGAGAAAGCAAAACTTGTGCCATTTGATAACATATTGTATTTACAAATATAAAAAAAGTCCTTAACGGATTAAGGACGATATAAAGCGCGTTAGAAAAAATACTTTTCCTATTTCGCCCCTTAAGGGCTTTTCTTTTTCCTTACCCGTGTTTGTTTTTGTTTAATGGGTGTGTTTATGCCATATTGTTGCATTTTACTGCGTACTGTACTGGGTGGGAGGCCCAAAACAGCGCATGCACCATCCGGCCCTTTTATTTTGCCGCCCGTTTTTTCCAACACCTTGCGTATATAAAGGGCGATATGTTCTTCCAGGGTGGGCCATTCCGGCAGGGTATCCGGCGCTAATACAATTTCCGCCGTATCAATAGAAAAATGCCCGCCCGCAAGACCGGATGCCACAAGAATAACAGCCCGTTCAATGGCGTATTCCAGTTCACGCACATTACCCGGCCATAAACCGCAGCACAGGATGTGTAAATCTGCCTGGGATAATTCCGGCGGGGAAATACGCATATTTGCAGCTTTCTGGCGGAGAAAATAGCGTGATAAAACAGGGATATCCGATCGCCTTGCCCGCAAAGGCGGGATATGCACAGGGAAAACTTTCAGGCGGTAAAACAAATCCTGCCGGAAACGGCCCTGCTCCACCATAGTGGTAAGGTCTGCGTGGGTGGCCGCAATCACACGGGCATTCACCGGAATAGGGTGTATAGCGCCCACACGCTGGATTTCATGGGTGGAAAGCACCCGTAAAAGCGCCACCTGGGCGGCAGGGGAAAGTTCTGCCACTTCATCCAAAAAAATAGTGCCCCCATTTGCCTGTTCAAAATACCCTGCCCTGTTACTAACAGCCCCTGTAAATGCGCCACGCTCATGCCCAAAAAGTTCACTCATCAGCAAACTTTCCGGTATAGCCCCGCAGTTTACACGCACAAGCGGGCCGTTTTTTCGGTCTGAAAGATCATGGATACTGCGCGCCACCACTTCCTTGCCTGTCCCTGTTTCCCCCTGTATAAGCACAGTGGCATCTGTTTTGGCAATATGCTCCACCAGCCGCACAACGGGTGCCATACCATTGCACATACGCAACTGTTCAATAGCCTCCACTTGCGCAGGCTGCTCCGGGTTCCCCAGGTTTTTAAATGTTTCAGTGTAATATTCATGCTTTAGTTGTTCCACCAAAAGCTGGGCGTATAAATGAAAACGACCAATCTGGCGATTGTCAAACATATCTTTTTTCGGGGAAGAAAA
>CAZJOG010000114.1:0-7861 GCA_964547565.1 uncultured Desulfovibrionaceae bacterium | reverse complement strand
AAACCTTTCCAAATCCAATTATTCCGTGAGGATGGCGGCGCAGACAGCTTGCGAAGCAAGCGTCAAGCCGCCATTCTCACGGCAATAAGGGGGTTTGGGGGGGATTATCCCCCCCAATCATTCTCACACGGCGGCGTGGAGGAGCAGGTTATCGCGGTGTATCACTTCCGGGTAGTGGGCGTCGCCGAGTATAGCGGCGGCCTCGTGCCGTTTTTTGCCCATGATTTTGCGTAAGTCTGCGGCTGAGTAAGCGCACAAGCCCACCCCGAGTGGGCTGGCATCTTCTGTACACAGGGCCACAAGAGCGCCCATGCCAAAGTTCCCATCCACATTTTTTACGCCGCCGGCCAGCAGGCTTTTGCCTTGCAAGGTAAGGGCGGAGGCAGCGCCGGGGTCTATGGTGATAGTGCCTTGCGGGTCGCTTTGGTAGGCCAGCCAGTATTTGCGGCGGGAGACAACGCGGGTGGGGGCGGGTATAAACGTGCCGGCAGGGTCGCCTGAAAAAGCGCGGGTGAGTATGCCGGGATCTTTACCTGGCAGAATAAGGGTAGGCACGCCAAGCTGGGCGGCGCGGCGGGCGGAGAGAAGTTTGGAGTACATGCCGCCTGTGCCGACAGAGCTTTTACCGCCGCACAGGGCGTTGATGTCCAGGTTTTCGATATCCTCAATAGATTCAAGTATAGGGATGGGGGGAGGTGTTGTCAGGGGGTTGGCGGCTAAAACGCCTTGTGTGGAAGTGAGGTTGATGAGCAGTTCGCCGTCTACTATGTTAAGGAGGAGGCTGGCGAGGGCGTCGTTATCGCCAAATTTGAGTTCCTGGGTGGCGACCGTATCGTTTTCGTTAACAATAGGGGTAACGCCCCAGTCAAGAAGCTGGGCAAAGGTATTGCGGGCGTTAAGGAAGCGGGCGCGGCTTTTGAGGTCTTCGCGGGTAAGCAAAACCTGGGCGCATAAAAGGCCGTGTGTGGCAAAGGCGTCTTCGTATTCGCGCATAAGGCGGCCCTGCCCAATGGCGGCAGCCCCCTGCTTGCCGGCCATGCCTTCTATTTTATGGAGGCCCCCAAGGGCTTTCCGGCCGGCAGCCACAGCGCCGGAGCTGACAAGGGTAACTTTTTTGCCCTTTTGACGCAGCAGGGCAATTTGATTCACAAGCTGGCGCAAAACGGGTAAATCAAGGCCATCGCCATCTGTAAGGACAGCACTGCCAACTTTAATAACAAGGGATGTGGCGGAAAAAAGTTCTGGGCGGGGCATGGTTAGTCTCTCACATAAAAAACTTCTATTTCCGGGAAATCATCCTTCACGGTACCTTCCTCCCCGCTGTAGCGCACAAGAGCATGGTGCATGGCTATTTCTTCCCACAATTCCCACATTCTGGCAAGCAGGGTTTCCACACCCTCGCCTGTTTTGGCGGAAATAAAGAAAATATCGCGGCCATCTTTTTGGGCGAGGGCTTTAATGGCGTCCAGCTCTTCCGGGGTTTTCAGGTCTATTTTATTGACCACTTCAATTTGCAGGCGTGTGGCCAAGTCTTCATCAAAAAGGCGCAGTTCATCGTTTATCAGGTCAAAGCCGCTCCAGGGGGCTTCTTCCCCAATGTCTTCCACACTCAGGATATGCACCAGAAAACGTGTGCGCTCTACGTGGCGCAAAAACGTAAATCCTAAACCCTGCCCTGTGTGTGCGCCTTCAATAAGGCCCGGGATATCCGCCACCACCATACGTTTTTCAGGGTCAAACTCATCTATCACAACACCCAGATTAGGTGTGAGTGTGGTGAAAGGATACGGGGCTATCTTGGGGCGTGCCGCAGAAATTTGGGTGAGAAATGTGGATTTCCCCGCATTAGGCAAGCCCAGCAGGCCGGCATCCGCCAGAATTTTCAGCTCAAGGCGGAAGCTTTTTTCTTCCCCCTCTTCCCCTTTTTGCGCAAAGCGTGGCGCGCGCATGGTGGAACTTTTAAAATGTTCGTTCCCTTTGCCGCCGCGGCCGCCTTTCACCAGCACCACCAGTTCATCCGGGTTAGAAATATCCGCAAACAAATATTCCCCGTCTTCCGCTATTTCATAAAGCTGGGTGCCAACAGGCAACTCCAGAATCAGGTCTTCCCCTTTTCTGCCGTCGCACTGGCTGCCCATGCCACCCTGACCATTTTGGGCTTCGTAATTCCTTTGCAGGCGAAAATCGTACAGGCTTAAAAGACGTGTGGAGGCACGGGCGTATACAGAACCGCCTTCTCCCCCATTGCCGCCATCCGGGCCACCCTTGGGGACAAATTTTTCGCGTCTGAAGGAAAGGCAGCCATTGCCACCCTTGCCTGCTTTCACATTAATACGCGCTTCATCAACAAATCGCATGGAACCCCCGAAGAGTTTTTTTTGTTTTAAAACAAAAAAACGAGGTCAGGCCTCGTGAAAAAAAATGGGAAATCGCTCTTTCCTACCCAAAAGATACGTTTTTGGGGAAAGGATAAACTGTATAAGACGGGGAATTTTTTTGTTAAAACAAAGAAGTTCCCCGCCTTATACAAAAATTAAGCGGCTTCTATTTCTGTGGCAAAGGGGATAATATGCACGCGCTTGTGTTCTTTGCGTTTGCGGAAGAAGGTTTCGTATTCCACGATACCGTCTTTAAGGGCAAAGAGGGTAAAGTCACGACCCATGCCTACGTTGTTGCCGGGAAAAATACGGGTGCCAAGCTGGCGCACGAGGATATTGCCTGCAAGCACGCCCTGACCGGAAAAGCGTTTCACACCGCGGCGCTGGCCTGCACTGTCGCGGCCGTTACGCGAGGATCCGCCTGCTTTTTTATGTGCCATGCGAGTGCTCCTTTATTACGCCACAATGGACTTGATGGCGAGTTCTGTGTAATCGTGACGGTAGCCCTTCATATTACGGTAACCCTTACGGCGGCGCTTTTTAAACACAAGCACCTTTTCCCCGCGGGAGTGGGCTGTAACAGTGGCTGTTACCTTGGCGCCTTCCACAAGCGGGGCACCAATTTTGGGGGTATCACCACCAAGCAGCAGCACTTTATCCAAGGTTATTTCTGTGCCAATTTCCGCAGCCATACGGTCAACCAGCAACTTTTTGCCTTCTTGAACGCGGGTTTGCTTCCCGCCTGTTTCGATAATCGCGTACATGTTTCCTCCAGGAAAAGAGAAAAGTAGAAATAACAGATGAAAGACTAAGCGTCAAGCAATTTTTCCCCTGTCGTCAAGGTTGGAGGGTGGAAAAACTGCAGGTGGCAGGGAAAAAAAGAGATTAAAGATTTTTTTCTTCCACAAACACACCCATAGAGCGCAATTCTTCCACCACTTTTTGCGCCATATGGGGCAGGGCCGCAAGGCATGTGGCGGAAAGGGCGGGGTTAAGGGTTTGGAAGTCTTCTGGTTCCATGCCATACACGCGGGTATTGGCTTCATGCCCCATAAGACTGCAGGAAATAAGGGTATCCACAAGGTCGGTCTGGTGCATGGAATCGCGGAAGCTCATACTTTTGCGCAAATTTTCGCCTGTAAGGCGATACACTGTTCCCGGGGCGGAATCCCCCAAAACTGCGTCCAGCACAAAAATTTCTTCATGTTCCAAAAGCACTTCCATAAGGCGCAGGCCAAGGGTACCCCCGTCAAAAAGGGTGATATTTTCCGGCAGGGTATAAAACTCTTGCAGGTAATTAAGCGCGGCAACCCCAATACCTTCGTCCGTAAACAGGATATTCCCCACGCCGAGTATAAGAATTTTTTGCATAGTACGTCTGTTGGTTGGAGGGTGATAATACGCGGGTCTTGGTCAGCTTTTTTTATTTTTGCGTGTTTTAAAAGAATGTTCGGCCAGGTAACCCAATTCGTGCAGTCTGTCGTCCACTTTTTCAAAAAGAGAGCCCTTGGTAAAAGAGCCGCTTTTATTGCGTTTGCCTGTGGGCATACCTGTAAGAAGCTCCAAAGCCTCGCTGATATGGCGAATAGGATAAATAGCAAACTTGCCTTCTTTTACGGCATTAATCACCTGGTTATTCAGCATAAGGTGGGGCACATTATCCGCAGGGAGTATAACACCCTGTTCCCCGGTGAGGCCGCGGCGGTTGCATAATTCAAAAAAGCCTTCAATTTTGCGGGTAACGCCGCCCACAGCCAAAATTTCCCCGGACTGGCTCACCGCGCCTGTAAACGCGAGCGAACGCCTTACAGGCACGCCGGAAATGGCGGAAAGCAGGCAGGCAAGTTCCGCACCGGAGGCAGAGTCGCCTTCTATGCCGGAATAACTTTGTTCAAAGCACAGGCTGCCGGTTAGAACAAGGGGTTTATTGTGGGCAAACTGGTCCAGCAGGTAACTTTTGAGAATAAGCATAGCCTTGGTGTGGATAGGGCCGCCCAATTCTGCCTCTCTTTCAAGGTCTATAATGCCGCCGTGCCCAACGCCCACGGTGCAGGAAATCTGGTGGGGCAGGCCAAATTCAAAGTCCCCGCTAAAGGTGACGGAAAGACCTGTGATACGGCCAACGGATGCGCCGGAAGTTTCAATTTTGATAAGGTCGCGGTCGTATTCCTCCAAAAACAGCTCTTCAATCAGGCTTGTGCGGTAAATCTGGCCGTTAAGGGCCTGTTCCACATGCTGGGCTGTGACAAGGTTCGAGCCCGGGTTTTTCATGGAGGCAAGGGCAGAGGCTTCTATCATGGCTTCGCGGATAAGCGGGAATTTGAGGGAGATTTTTTTATGGTCTTCGCACAGTTTGGAGGCATAATCCACAAGGGCCGCCATAGCCTGCCTGTCAAAAGGCAAAAGGGATGCCTCGTCCGCTATACGCGCCAGATTAGGCAGCCAGCCGCGCACATTTTGGGCTGTGCGTGGGGTGGCGCTGGTCATTTGCGCTTTAATGCGGAAGAGTTTGGGGAAACGGTCATCGCCCATAAGCAGGGATTCATAAATATCGTCCGGGCCTACAAGAATAACTTTCAGAGAAAGCGGCAGTGGTTCAGGTTCAATTCCCTTGGTTTTGGGGCCTTCGCCTTCGCCTGCGTCTTCAATACGGGTGGTGTTATTGCGCAGGGCGCGGATAAGCCCTTCCCAGGCCGCAGGGTGCTGCAAAATATCTTCAATATGTAAGATAAGATAGCCGCCATTGGCTTTGTGCAGAGACCCTGCTTTAATAAGGGTAAAATCTGTTACCAGAGCGCCCATTTCTGCCTCGCGTTCAATAGTGCCAAGCAGATTGGGGAAGGTGGGGTGGTCGTCGCAGACAAGGGGCGCGCCTTTAACGCCGCTGTTGTCTACAAACAGGTTGATGCCATAGTGGGGCAAGTCCGGCTCTGGCGTAAGGGGCCAGGGCTCAAGGGGGGGCTTATCCGCGCGGTCAAGAGGCGGTAAAATATCCCGCGGCAGCATAGCCTCCGGGTTATCCAGAATATCTGTGCGGATACGCGCAAGGTGCGCCATAAGGGCGTCAAAATGTGTTTCTGTAATCAGGGCACGGGGGTTTTCGCCATTGCTTTTCCCGTTTTGCCCATTTGTTCCATTTGGAGCTTGCCCGTTTTGCCCATTTTGTGTATGGCCTGCCCGGCCATTTACACTGGTACGCCAGTTGCGGGCCACTTTTTCCACCATAGGGGTGTACACACGTTCCAGAACAATCTGGGTTTCTTCCCTGTCCAGTTTTTTTTCATCTGCCTTAAAGTCCCGTTCTGCCTGCGAAAGTTTGCGGGCAAGGCCTGTCATGGCATGCAAAAGGGAATCCCCTTTGCGTTTTAACGTTTGGCGCAGGTCTGCGTCCAGTTTTTCAAACTCTTCTTCGCTCAGGCGTTTGCCTTCCACAAGGGGGTACAACGTAAGGCTGCCCTGTTCATCCACGTCCAGATTAAAACCCTGGCCACCTGCCACTTTGTCCATTTCTTTTAGCACGCGGGCGCGGACAGCCTGGAATTTATCCAGCATTTCGCCGCGTTTTTTTATGTAGGCATCTGCCTCAAAGCGGCTGGGTAATTCTTTGCGGATTTGGGAAAGCGCATCGGAAAGCGCTTTTTTTATAGGGCTGCCTTGCCCTGCGGGAACAAGCAGAAGGCGGGGTTTGTCCGGGTTATCAAAGTTATGGACATACAAAAGGTCCGGCGGGGTAGGTTCCTTTTTAGCGCGGGGTGCTAAAAATTCCTTCAGTGTATAGGTTCTGCCAAGATTAGGATCGCCGGAAAGATAAACATTATACCCGGTTGTTTTTATATGCAGGGCAAGTTCCAGGGCTGCCAGAGCGCGGGGCTGGGCAGGCCGGGGTTTAACGGCAGGGGCTATGGCGGTTGTGCTTTCCCAGGGGATACGCTCCGCAGGCCATGTTGCGCGGAGTTTTTCCGCTGTCAGTGGTGGAATAGTATGGGCCATATATTTCCTTACTGAAGGAATAGTCAGGTTATAGAGTAAGTTCTGCCAGTATGGCAGCTGCCCCTTGGTTGAGAAGTTCCTGCGCCAGGGCTTTGCCCAGCGCGACGGGGTTGTCTGTTTGGCCTTCCATACTGGCCCGCAGAAAACGTGAGGCATCCGGTTTAGCCACAAGGCCCGTGGCAGAAAGTTTTGTCCCGTGAAGCACAGCCTTGCAGGCAATAGGTACTTGGCAGCCGCCATTAAGATGGCGCAAAAAGGCGCGTTCTGCTTCTACACAAAGGTGGGTGGGTTCGTGGTTTAAAAAGGCCAGTCTGTCTGCCAAATCTTTATTATTTTCCCGTATTTCTATACCCAGCGCCCCCTGCCCAACAGCGGGCAAAAAACGCGGGGGCTTAAGCTCTTCCATATAAGGGGCTGTAAGATTAAGTCTTTTTACACCCGCTTTGGCAAGGATAATGGCATCATACTCACCTTTTTCCATTTTTTCCAGCCGGGTACCCACATTACCACGCAGCATTTTTATTTGCAGGTCTGGCCGTATGGCTCTGGCCTGTGCTTCACGTCTAAGGCTGCTTGTGCCAAGGACAGCCCCCTGGGGGAGGGCCTCAAGGGCTGTGTACCGGCAGGAAAGGAAAAGGTCCGCGTCGTCTTCCCTTTCTGGAACAGCGGCAAGGCACAGACCTTCCGGCAGTTCCATGGGGACATCCTTCATGCTGTGTACCGCCAGATCCGCACGGTTTTCTAAAAGCGCGTCTTCAATTTCCTTAACAAAAAGACCCTTGCCTCCCACCTTGGCAAGTGGCACATCCAGCCATATATCGCCTTTGGTTTTGAGCACAAGTAGTTCGCACGTGCAGGAGGGGTCGTGTTTTTCTAAAGCCTGGCGTATGTGTTCCGCCTGCCAGAGCGCAAGGGCGCTGCCCCGTGTGGCTATGCGGACAGGTGCCATTAATGACACCCCGAGCAGGAGGAGCAGGAACCACTGCAACCGCCACCCCCTGCAGGGGCAGACGCGGCGCCAAAGTCATCAGCGCCAAAGTCCCCAAACCCGTCACCCGGGCGGTGACGGCAGGGCCGGGACATAAGTTTTTCTGCTTTTTCTGCATGGCAGGAAGGGCAGGGCACATGTTCATTGCCAAAAACAAGTTCCTCAAAAACACTCCCGCATTTCGGGCATTTATATTCAAAAAGTGGCATTGTTTCACCTTAAGAAAAAAGTATCTGGTCACTAAGCATACACAGCACATGGAGAAGGGCCATGTGTGTTTCCTGCACAAGGGGTGTTGTGGCAGAAGGCACAGAAAACAGCACGTCGCACAGGGGCGCCATGCTTTCTGTATGCTGCCCGCAAAGGCCAACAGTATACAGATTTTTTGTTTTCCCTGCTTTTAACGCCTCAAGAACATTAGGGCTTTTGCCAGAGGTGGAGAGGGCAAAAAGGATATCCCCCTTTTCCCCAAGGCCACGGATCTGGCGTGAAAAAAGCTCTTCAT
>CAZJOG010000113.1:0-7875 GCA_964547565.1 uncultured Desulfovibrionaceae bacterium | reverse complement strand
GTATTCCCCTGGAACAAGGGCGCAAAATCCCGCTGCCCTATACGGATAAACCGTTTATGCAGGACAGTGTGGGCCAAAAATTTTTCATAACGCACCAAAGCGGCAAATGTATATTTTTCCGGCAGGCTTGCCAGCTTTGCGGGGAAAAAAAGCACCCCACGCCCAAGCCTTGGTGTAAGCTGGTTTTCCACAGGGCAAAGCGGGAACTCTTTGCCCAGAAAATAAAAAGGTGTCTCTGCCGTGCGCTCTGCCACAGGATGCGCCAGAAAAAACGCGCGTTTTTTATCAATCCAGCCCAGTTTTTGCCGTATCAAAGAAAAAATTTGCCCTTCCCGCAGTCTGGCCGGGCCCCGTGCCACAACTGTTCCATCCCTCTGGACTGTAAGGCGGAAAGATTTGTAGCCATCCCCTATAAACAGAAAAGGCAAAGCCTGCCCATTTTCACGCGGCAATACATAAAGTTGGGGACTGTTCACGGTTTTTGCCAGTTGCGCATGGGGGAAGAATACAACAGCCAGCATGTGGCCAGCATAAGCAAAAGAAGTACAGCCATAGCCCAAAGCCAGGGGGTATACGCCCACTGCAATGCGGGCAAAAGAAAAAATACCGGCCCCGCCACAAGCATACAGACAAAAAGTTCTCTGTACCTGCGCGAGCCCTTTGTGAGCGAAGCAAAAAGCACAAACATATTAATAAAATATGCCCAAAGTACCGCACCCCCTAATCCCTCATTCCCTATGGGTAAGCCGGCAAAAAGCCTTAAACGCCGCACAGGCCCGGGGTCCATATTTTCCATAATAAAATAGGAAAAACCAACCGCCAGAACAGTGCAAAAAACAAAAGGCGCAAGTGTGCGCGGTTTTGTTACATTTTCTGCAATTGGTGATGGGTCAAGCGGCAAAAACACATGGAAAGCCCCATACGCAAACCATAAACAAAATGGCCCCGCACCTATCACCATAAAACGCAGTAAATACCCAATAAACAAAGAATCAAAACCCAGCCGCAAAAAACTGCCTACAGCCAAAAACATAAGCAGTAAAAGCAAAAGTGCTGCCCCAAAAAAGGCATGGGCCATAGCTTCCATTCTGTGTTTAAGTGGGAAAGACCAGGCAAACACCGCCCACAGCATTACAGGAAAAAGCAGAAAAAACAGCATTTGCCACGAAAACGGCAACCATGGATTACGCACCTCCGGCGCAAAATTCCCATACCCCAGCATCAGACTGACAGATAAACACACATACCGGAAAAGCAGAACAAACACCGCGGCCAGGGCAACAAGCACCACGGCTGAACCAAGGGCATACAAAACTTTATGGAAAACACCCTCGCCGGAATTTTCCACACTGTTCCTTTTTTCCTGCTGCGCAGACAACACTACACACTCTCCCCGCTGTGCGATGAGGCACGCACAGTTTCTGCCCGTAACTGCCCGCAGGCAGCGCTTATATCCTGCCCTTTACTTTTGCGTACAATAGCCGTGACTTTTTTATCCCACAGCTTTTTTTCAAAAGCAAGCACAGCCTCTGACGAAGACGGCAGATACGGGCTATCTGGCGTGGGGTTATACACAATAAGATTCACTTTTGCCTTTAAGCGCTGGCAAATACGCGCCAATTCCAGCGCGTGCGCCGGCTGGTCATTCACCCCGCCAATAAGCAGGTATTCCAGAGTCAGGCATTCCCGGGTTTTTAAAGGATAAACCGCCAGAGCAGCCAGCAGTTTATCCAAAGGCCAGGCCGCCGCTTTGGGCATAAGTTTACTGCGTAATTCCTGCGTGGGCGCATGCAAAGAAAGAGCCAGATACGCCAGATTACTTTCTCCCAATTCCGGCAGACCATGCGGCAAACCGCAGGTGGAAACCGTTATCCGACGCGCCGAAAAAGCCAGCCCCTGAGGGTGATGCAGCACCTTCAGCGCGCGCATCACTTCCTCCAGATTCAGCAAAGGTTCCCCCATGCCCATAAAAACCAGATTCCGGATAAGAGGATGGTCCGGCCGTGTATCCCCCAAATAGGCACGCGCCACCTGCACCTGCCCTACAATTTCCCCCAGAGTCATATTACGGGTAAAACCCATAGAGCCTGTGCTGCAAAACGTACACCCCATAGCGCAGCCTACCTGGCAGGAAAGGCACTGGGTCATACGGCCTTCCCCATCCCGCGCTGTGCTGGGTATAAGCACAGTTTCCACAAAAGCGCCATCTGCCAGAGCCAGCAAAAACTTCACCGTGCCATCTTCGCTCTCCTGTACAGTGTGGACATTTGGCCATGTTATACAGGCTTTTTCTGCCAGCATTTCCCTGAAAGCAAGAGAAAGGTCTGTCATTTCCTCAAAAGATGCGGCATTCTTGCGCCATATCCATTGCCATAGCTGGGATGCCCGGAACTTGGGCAAAGCAAGAGAAAGCACAAAAGCTTCCAGCTCCGGGTACGAAAGATTGGTGAGTTCGGTTTTGCCGTCTGGCATAAACATTCCTTATTCTGCTGGGTGTATAACCGTATGGTACAGCCATTACGGCAAAGAGGCAAGGGAGGCCTTTCCCCCCAGCGCTTCATCCACCAGCTCTTCAAATTCACCCCATGTCTGGCACTGGTTCAGGGCAAGGCGCAAGTGTTTAGCGCCTTCCATTTCCTTTATATACCGCGGGACAAAGGTACGCATACGCACAAGGGCAAGGTCTGGCCGGCCCGCCTGTTCTGGCTGTTTTGTGTTTGGGCAATACTGCCGCAAAAGTTCTGCATGGCGCAAAATAACAGATTTGAGAGTTGTTGGCGAAAAATGGGGCAAAGGCTCTGGCGGGGTGGCAAAGGCAGCTTTATGTTCCGCAAAAATAAAGGGACGCGCCATAGCGCCTCTGGCATACATAACACTTGATGCCCCAAGGGAAATATATTCTCTGGCGTCCTCTACAGAATAAATATCACCGCTTGCGATAAGAGGCACTTTATGGCCCAGTTCCCGGGCAAGAAATCCAAAAGCCTGCCTGTCTGCCAAACCCGTAAAACCCTGGCGTGCATAGCGCGGGTGCAGGGTAATAAAGGCAGCCCCGCGGCTGGCAAGGCCCAACATAAAAGCGGCGCAGGCTTCCAGATCTTTTTGAGGGGCTTGGGAGCCTTGGATGCCTTGGGGAGCGGGGGCGCTTTTTTCCCAGCCAAGGCGAATTTTTACACCCGCGCGCGGGCTGCCCTTGGCGCTTGCGGCCTCAAAAAAAGCGGAGGCAACATCCAGCGTGCGGTTAAAGTCCTTCAGCATAGCCGCGCCTGCGCCTGTTTTGGTCACTTTAGGAACAGAACAGCCCATATTCAAATCAAACCATGTAAAACCGCGCTCTTTAAGCAAAGTCACAGCGCGGGCAATAAACACCGGGTCTTCCCCAAAAAGTTGCACCACAAGGGGGGTATCCGCGGGGTCAGAGGCAAGCAGGGCTTCCGTGTTGCGGCCATTGTACACAAGGCCCTTGGCGCTGACCATTTCTGTGCAGGTAACAGTGGCCCCCAATTCGCGGCATAAAAGGCGAAAGGCGGCATCCGACCAGCCTGCAAGGGGCGCAAGCCAAGGACTAGCCGGATTAATGGGCAGGGTATCCAAAGAAAAAGGGGATATGGGGCTTGTATGGGGCATTATTTTGTTTGGGATAATTCCGGTTGCTCCAGCCAGGACTCGCCTTTGTCATCGTAAAAGCATTCCGGCAGAATGGAGGCCTCTTTTTCCGCTTCTTCCAGAGCGAGGCGGCCATGGGCGCATTGCAGGCAACCCTGGCAGGAGCAAGATTCCAGCAACAAGGTGGTGGTAAGGAAAAATCCCCCTTCAAGATTCCCGGCAAGATACGCGCCGTCTTTGCCGCGTGTAAGGCCGGTGCGGGTTAAAATACCCCGCACATCGTCATTGGCGCCAGCAAGAATTACCTTAATGCCCCGTTTGGCGCAACGCCCCAAAAAACCTTTGAGCGCGTAAGCGCCTGTGGCATCCAAAAGGTGCACATGGCTTATATCCAGAAGGAGAATACGGTGTCTGGCGTGTTCCATTTCATTCAGGGAACGCTCCAGTTCACTCACAGCGCCAAAAAAGAGCGGGCCTTCCAGCACATAACAAGCCAGATACGGGCAGGAAAGCGCCCAGCCGTCTTCTTTGTTTGGCAGATGATGGCGCACAAGACGTCTGACATGCGGGTGCGATTCTTTACGCAAAAAAAGCCCAAGGGAAATAAGCACGCCTAAAAACACCGCTTTTTCCAAATCCAGCACAAGAACGGCGGAAAAAGTGATAAGAAAAACAGCCGCATCCGCTTTGGTGGCACGCAGGGTAAAACGGATTTCCTCCCATTTTATCATGTTCCAGCAAATAAGCAGCAAGAGGGCCGCAAGGGATGGGATGGGGATAAACCGCACCAGAGGCCCAAGTGCCAGAAGCGCGGCAAGGGTAAGCACACCGGACATGGCCGCGGAAAAACGGGAAGCGGCGCCTGCCATAAAATTCACCGCAGAGCGGGAAAAAGAACCACAACCCGGTATGCCGGAAAAAAATCCCGCAACAATATTAGCCAACCCCTGGCCAATAAGTTCCTGACTGCCATCCAGCCTGTCCCCTTTCTGGCTGGCCATGGTGCGCGCAATAGCCAAAGACTCTACAGAACCCAGCAAAGCAATAGCCATAGCCGGCAAAAACAGGGCATTCCAATCCCCCAGACTCAGGGAGGAAGGCGGGGAAAGCGGCGGCAGGCCATACGGCACAGCACTGGCCAGGGCTACACCTCTGCTGCCAAGATCAAAAAGAGCGCACAGAGCGGCGGCAGCCACAATAGCCAAAAGAGCATGGGGGCTTTTAGGCATAGTCTGTTTAAAAGCAAGGGCAACACCTAATGTAAACAAAGCCACAGCGAAAGACCATGGATTTAAAAACGGCAGTTGCGCTATTGTTTCTGTCAGTAATGCCACAGAACCAACAGGAGATTGGAATGTAAGGCCAAAAAAGTTTTTTATTTGCCCAAGGGCAATAAGAATAGCCGCACCAGATGTAAAGGCCACCATAACAGAGTGGGAAATAAAGTTTGCAAGCTCACCCAAACGGGCAAGTCCCATGCCAAACTGTATAAGCCCCACTAAAATGGCCATGGCAAATAAAAAAGTAAGGCGCTGGGATTCTGGCAATGTGGAAACCATCACCCCTGCAACAGAAAGTTGGGCCATGGTAGAATATAAAATCATGGATATTGCATTGGTAGGGCCAGCCAATACATAGCGGGAACTGCCCCATAAGGCGGCAATAATAACAGGAAATGTGGAGGCATACAGGCCATAAATAGGGTCAACCCCGGCAATAATAGCGTATGCCATAGACTGGGGCGAAGCCACAATAGCCACTGTAAGAGCTGCGATAAAGTCTGCACGGAAACGGCTGAGTGAGTAATCTTTTATATCCGCTAAAAACGGGAAAAGTGTATGGGTAATACGGGACACAGCAAGTTTCATGCTCCATTCCCCCGGTGCGTAAAAGAGAGGTGGTGGGTGGATTCCCCGCTACCCTGCACAAGTCGGGCAGGCCGTGCAGGCTGGGCGGGTATGCCGGACGGGGCAAAAGCATTGGCATGGGCCACAAAAAGCGCATCAACAGACGCCGCCCCTGCCGCTAAAAGTGTACGCGCGGCTTCACGCAAAGAAGCGCCTGTTGTGGAAGTATCGTCTAAAAGAAGCAAGTGTTTGCCTTGAACTTTTGGGGAGGCTTCAAACACATTTTGCAGGTTGGCCAGTCTTTCTTTCCGCGAGAGTGTAGTCTGGGAAGGTGTTGGCCGCTTTTTTATCAAAAAATCCAAACAGATGGGAGGCACTTTTTCACAAATAACCAAACCGTGGGCATCCCCGTTTTTTGTGTTTTGTGTGGCGTACGCAGGTAAAATTTTTACCATAGATTTGGCTATTTCCACGCACTGGTTAAACCCGCGCTGTTGCAGGCGGGAAAAATGGAGAGGCAAAGGCACAAGGGCATCCACCGCAGGCATATCCCAGGCAACCTGGGCAAGCATATGGCCCAAAAGCGCCAGAGTGGCTGCATCTCCTGCGTATTTTGCCCTGTGCAGCAGGGTGCGCAACAGACCATTATATTCCCCAACAAAACGCATACAGCGCCATGGGGGAGTTTCTTTTTTGCACGCGGGGCATAAGGCAAGCTCGGTTTCCGGATTTTCCGCAATTTCTCCGCAAAGCGGGCAATAGCCTTTCCGGCGCGGCGCAAGAAGTGACCGGCACTCCGCACACAATGGCAAAAAAGGTTTTACGCGGGCAGATGCCCTGCTAAATGGCACAGAACAGGCCACGCAGCGGCGTTCGTCCAAGCCCGGCACATGGTACAACCATAAAGATGGGCGTAAAAACCCTGCAAGTCCGGCCAAACTCACAGGTTGCCCCCGGGCGACTGTTTTGTGAGGTGCAGGGCATACGCGTGCAGGCTTTTTTGCGCGTTTTTGTTGCGGGCAAGATCGTTTTTTGTGTCCACACCATACAGACACAAAGGTTCTTCCACTTTAAGCCCTGTTACTTGCCCAAAAACACGCATGGTGCGGGCCGCCCCTTCAAAAAGTTTTTCACCCCGCGGCCTGCCCCCCAAAAACACAACCGCCAGACGGGAATTTGGCCGTGCTTTTTCCGCAGGTTCTGCATAATACCACATTTGCCCCCTGTCCAGCAAAGCTTTTAATCCTGCGGGTACATGGTACATATAAATGGGCGAAAAAATGACGGTTAAATTCCCCTTCCGCATACTCTGCAAAAGATTGGGGGCGTCATCCTGTATGGAACAGGCACCGGGGTATTGTCTGCAATAATCGCATGCAATACAAGGGCTTACTTTCTGTTCACGCAAAAAAAGCACCTTTCCCCCGGCAAGCTCCGCAAAAAAATGGGCCGCATAGTCGCTGTTGCCCCCAACACGGGGGCTTGCTGCCAGAAGAAAAATTTCCACGCTTACATATTCCGCAAGTAAGGGTTGTACTTTTTTTCCATCCCCATAGTGGTTTCTTCCCCATGGCCGCAATACACCTGTGTATCGTCAGGAAGAGGCAGTAATTTTGCTTTAATGGCGGATAAAAGTGTGGCTGTATCCCCACCGGGCAAATCAGATCGGCCAATAGCGCCTGCAAACAGGACATCCCCTGATACAAGAATCCCCATATCCGGGAAATAATAACAGAGGGAGCCCTTGCTGTGCCCTGGTACATGCAAAGCCTGTATACGCAAAGAAGCAAAAATATGTTCACCTTCTGCAAGAGTGGTGGCTTCAAAGGGCTCTACCTGATCCACCCCAAACTGCATAGCCCTGCCAAGCAATATATCCCGCATGGCCCAGTCATCTTCGCCTACATACAGGGGCAGGCCAGTTTTTTCCATAGCAACAGCAGCGCCTAACGCATGGTCAAAATGCAAGTGGGTAAGAAACAAACCAACAAGGTGCAGGCCTTTCTCTTCCAACACTTTTGCCACATACGAAAAAGGCGCCGGCGGGTCAAACAGCACGGCATCTTTTGTTTTTTCATCATACACAAGGTGGGCATTTGCCCCAAGCTTCCCAAACGGACGGGTGATAACCGGCATACTGTACCTTCCAAAAAAATTCTGCGCCGCCAAACCAGCCGCGCAAGAGCAGAATAGCCTCTGGGGCTATATTTGGCAAGGGACACAGGCCAGACAGCATGGGGCAGGCGCTCCATGCAGTAGTGGTTAATATATTGGATTAATACATCTTCATGACGAAAAATTTCTCCCTGATTGGGCAACAAAAAAATGCTTGCCAAAAGGCAAAGGCTTCTGTATGTTTCCCAGAGCGGAGAGGTGTCCGAGCCGGCCGAAGGAGCTCGCCTGCTAAGTGAGTATACGGGCT
>CAZJOG010000112.1:0-7996 GCA_964547565.1 uncultured Desulfovibrionaceae bacterium | reverse complement strand
TGGCAATCTTGTGCACGACGCTCTTAAAGCCCTTTCCCCTGCTATATACAATGGGGTTGCGCAGGCAAGCCTTGACCACAACCGGCAGACCTCCGCCAGTCTCTTTTCCATTCTGCAAAGCCATAGAGGGGGAAAGGCCACACGCACTGCCGGCCTAAGCGGTGGCTCTTTATCCCGCAGCAGTTACGCTATGGTTGTGCCTGTTGCCGGGGGGCTTTTCCAGAAAGGGCAGGGCGGCGCTTTTGATACAAACAGCGGCCTTGGTGGGGTGCTTGGGGTATGGAACTTCCATTTTCCCACAGCGCAGGCCGGTCTCTCGCTTGGCTATACACACCGCCAAACCACAGAATTATCTGTCAACACAACGCAGGCAGATGTGCTTAATCTGGGGGTGCAGGCCCTTGCGCAGGATTTTTCCCCACTTGGGGCTGGCAGCCTCTGGCTGTATGGATCTGCCGGCTTGGGTGTTGAAAACACCCGCACAACCCGTTCTATAGAACTGCAAAACTTTATCCGCCAGAACAAAAGTGATTTTGCCGCCCTGACAGCCAGTGCGGATTTTCGTTTTGGTTGGGAATACCCGTGGGGTTCTGTTGGCCTTGGGCCTTTTTTGGGGCTTTCATACGGGGGGTATTGGAGGCCCGGGTTTACGGAAACAGGGGATAATGCCACGGCCCTGCGTATTAACGGGGCAAGGTACCATTCCGTCCGTTCTTCCCTTGGTTTGTTGGCACGCTTTTCCGGCAGTATAGCAGAAAACGTGTCTGTGGATGGTGTTTTTTCCGCGGCATGGGGGCATGAGTTCCTGAAACCCGGCTCTTTCCGCTCCCATTTTGTGGGTTACCCTCTGCCCTTTACCACAAAAAACGTGCGGGGGGCAGACAGCCTGCTTGTACAGGGCAGTGTGGGCTTCTCCCACGCGGACTCCCGCCTGATTTTTTCCCTGTTTGGGGGTGTAGAAGCCTTCCGCGCAGAACACACAAGTCTGCATGGTGGTTTTACACTTGGCTGGAAGTGGTAAACACAGGGGCAATTTACTTTTGCCATTACAACACGGCAGGTGAGCTTTTATACCCGGGTGTGTTCCGGGTAGCACCTGTTATTCTTCCATAATATAGTACCTGCGTTTGCCCTGGGAGCTTTCCTTGTACTCAATGGCCTGCGCCGGGCAACCGCCTATGCAGGCCATGCAGTGGGTGCAGCGCCCGTGCCAGACGGGTTTTCCCTGTTCCAGTGTCAGGTTTTCCAAGGGGCAGCGTTTTACGCATTTCCCGCAGGAAATACAGGCATCGGATACCCTGAAGTCTTTGTCTTTTACTACAAACCAGTAAAAAAGCGGGTTAATGGGCCAGCTTTCCAGCCTGTCTTTGAGTGTGACAGGCCTTTTCGGAAAAAGAGCATTTTTTTGGATATACCCTGCCAGCTCTGCCACGCGAGGTTTGGCGTTTTCCAGAATTTGCCGGCATTCTTTTTCATCCGGTACTTCAAAAAGCGCCAGATAATTTTCTGGCATAAGCACAGGGGCAAGCCCACGGAAAAGCAAACCTTCCTGCACGCAAAATTTTTCTGCATACGGCGCGGCATTCCCACAGCTTCCCCCGCATGTAAGCACAAAATAACAGTTGCGGTTACCTTCAAAGTGGGTTTTGTGTATCCACTGTTCCACTATACGCGGCACACGCCAGCTATAGGTAGGGCTTACAAATACCAAAGGTTTTTCTGAGTGGAATGTTTCCTGTTCCCCTTTTTTCCAGCTTGTATTAATGGAAACAAGGTCATCCTGCAAATGTTCGGCAAGTTGTTTGGCAACAAGCTGGCTGTTACCTGTGCCACTGTAATAAAAAATCATGGTTTTGCTCCTCCGGTATGGCAATAGAACACGTTTTTCCGCAAACTCCACCCGTAACATCCTATTTTCGCAGCACCCGTGTGTCTCCTACCCGGAGTGTCACCCTTTCTTTATCAAAGTATTCCATAAGTGGAATAAGGTATTTGCGGCTATAATTGCCCGCTATTTCCTTAAAGTCTGCTGGCTCCATAGTTTCTTTATTTTGGAAAAAAGCCAGAAGCCGGGCCTGTATAGCTGTTATTTCCGCGGCTGTAAAATAAATATCTTCCGATATTTTTACCAGCTCTTTTTCCTGTGTCAGTATTTTTAACAAAGGGGCGGCGTCTTTGGGGTTTATGCCGCTTTCCTCCAGCGCCTGTTTTAAGGCAAGGGGCGGTTTTTGCGAAAAAGCAAGCAGCAGTTTGCTTTTTACATCTGTTTGCCCTTGTTCCAGCTTAATGCTGTGGTCTTTGTGGCGTATGTTTTCCCCTTCTGCCACCAGCACCCCCTGCTTGAGTAATTTCTCCAGCACGGCATGCGCCAGTTTAGGGGCAACATGGAGCCCGGAAAGTAAAACACCCTTGGCACAGCCCGCTTTCAGGGGTTCTTTTTTGTGGAAAGTCAAAGCATTTTGTTGCGCTTTTTCCATAAGTTTTTCCAAACTTAAACGGCTTATCCAAACACGCTCTTCCTTATCAAAACAAAAAACTACATTTCCCAGCCTGGCCAGTGTTTTTTCCAGTACCCGGTTTTCTACATTACACAAAACCAGAAGCCTGTTTTGGCTTACCCCATTTTCGCCCGCCAGATTCAGCTGCGTAAAAAGGCGCGCCTCCAGCTGCTCCTCCAGCTGTTTCTGGCTGTTTGGGGGAATGGCCGTGTCCATGCTTGCTGCCAGAGTAGCCAAAGCAGAAGCCTCTGCCTCTGGCAGGGAATGGCGGAATTGTTTTTCCCCAAAAGGTACCAGTAACCTGCCGCCTGCCACTGTGCGCAGTACCCCCGCGCCTGTGGATGCGCGTAAGACTGCCGGGTCGCCAAACAGACCTGCCATGTCTTCCCCAAAACGTATTTCCGCAAAAGCCTGTTCCCCGGCCTCCAGTTTTTCTTTACCCAAAAGATGCACCCGCGCCAGCATTTCCCTTCCGCCATGGTGAAAATGCAATTCCGTGCGGTGTTTTATGGGTTTTGCAGCAGAAGGCAGCATAGAAATTTGCATAATCCAGCGCCGTGCAGGCACCAGCCCGTCCACAGGCGCAAGGACATCCCCGCGCTCTATATCTGTTACTTCCACACCCGCCAAATTCAGCGAAATACGCCTCCCGGCTTCCGCCTTTTCACACGGTTCCCCATGGCTTTGTATGCCCCGCACGCGCAGGGTTTTTATCCCGTGTTTCCCGTAAAGGCCCATTTCTTCCGCACAGTGTATTTCCCCGGAAAGTAAGGTACCTGTAACAACCGTACCATGGCCTTTCATAGTAAACACCCTGTCAACCGGCAAACGCGGAAAATCCGTACGCCTTAACGGGCGTATTTTTTTTACCATGTTTTCTATAACATCGCGTACATCCGCCAAACCTTCACCCGTGACACTGGAAACAGGCACAACAGGCGCGTTTTCCAAAAATGTCCCCAGTAAATATTCCCGTATTTCTTCTTCTGCCAGCGCGCGCACAGTGGCATCCACCATGTCTATTTTGGTCAGTGCCACAAAACCATGGTGTATTCCAAGCAAAGCGCATATTTCCAAATGTTCTTTTGTCTGGGGCATAAGGCTTTCGTCTGCCGCTACCACCAGCATAACAAAATCAATGCCGGCAGCCCCTGCCACCATGTTACGCAAAAATTTCTCGTGACCGGGCACATCCACAATGCCCAGCTTTTCTCCATTTACCAGAGTATACGCTGTAAATCCCAGCTCAATGGTGATGCCGCGGCGCTTTTCTTCCTCCAGCCTGTCACAGTCTACACCCGTAAGCGCTTTGACAAGGCTGGTTTTGCCATGGTCTATATGGCCCGCTGTTCCCATAACAAGTGACATGGTGCGTCCTTTTGGAAAGAATGATGTTGCTTTTCCCTACATACCAAGGGAAGGATTAAAGGGCAAGAAAGGATAAAATGGAATAAATTGCAGGAAGAGGAAAAAAATGTTTGACAAGAAAGAGCGAAGCGTATAGGACAAAGAACACACAGGCGCGTAGCTCAGGTGGCCAGAGCACTTCCTTGACACGGAAGGGGTCAGCAGTTCAAGTCTGCTCGTGCCTACCAGTAAAAAACGGGGAGCTTGACTCCCTTTTTTTGATTGTCCGGGATATACAACCACTTCCCCGGCAATCGGAGGAATTATGCAGGTCATACTTGAAGACAAGACTGTGGATGTTGCGGCGGGTACTCCCCTTGCCGATATTCTGAAGGAACACCTTTCCGGCAAGCGTTTTAAAAACACGCTGGCTGTCCGTGTCACCTTTGGGACTACCACTGCCATCACTGACCTTTCTTCCTCCCTTCCTTCTGCCCCAGGCGAAATAACACTGACGCCCATTACCCCGGAATCCCCGGAGGGTCTGGAACTTTTGCGCCACTCCACAGCCCACGTAATGGCTGCGGCTGTGCAAAAACTTTTCCCGGACGTGCGGGTGACCATTGGCCCCTCCATAGATAGCGGTTTTTATTACGATTTTGACACCCCAAAGCCCTTTACGCCAGATGATTTTGCGGCCATAGAAAAAGAAATGGCCCGTATTATTGGCCTTTCTGCACCTTTTGTGCGCTCTGAATTGCCTGTGGCAGAAGCCATACGTCTTTTTTCCTCTAAAGGTGAACCCTATAAGGTGGAACTGATTGAGGATTTGAAGTCAAAAGGGGAAAGCACAGTTTCTCTTTACGAAAGCGCAGATTTTCTGGACTTGTGCCGTGGCCCCCATATTCCCCACACAGGTTTTATAAAAGCGTTTAAGCTTATGTCTGTTGCGGGTGCATATTGGCGTGGGGACGAAAAAAACGCCATGCTTTCGCGCATTTATGGCACAGCGTTTGCGGATGAAAAGGCCCTGAAAGACCACCTTACCCAAATTGAAGAAGCCAAAAAACGCGACCACCGCAAACTGGGGAAAGAGCTGGATCTTTTTGCTTTCCATGAAGATGTTGCGCCCGGCATGGTGTTTTGGCTGCCTAAAGGCATGATGCTGCGCACCATTCTGGAAGATTTTTTGCGCCGCGAACACTTAAAGCGCGGGTATGAAATTGTTTCCGGTCCGCAAATTTTGCGCCGTGAATTGTGGGAACGCTCCGGCCACTACGCAACTTACCGTGAAAATATGTATTTTACGGAAATAGAAGGGGATGCGCATGGCATAAAACCCATGAACTGTGTTTCCCACATGCTTATTTACGGCCAGCACTTGCGTTCTTACCGCGAATTGCCGCAGCGTTATTTTGAGCTTGGTGTTGTGCACAGGCATGAAAAATCCGGCGTGTTGCACGGTCTTTTGCGTGTGCGCCAGTTCACCCAGGACGATGCGCATATTATTTGCACCCCGGAACAGCTGGAAGATGAAATTATCGGCGTGATGACCCTTATAAGTGACCTGATGGGTCTTTTTGGGTTTGACTACCGCATTGTTATTTCCACACGTCCGGAAAAAAGCATAGGTTCGGATGAAGACTGGGAGCGTGCCACAAACGCGCTTATCCAGGCTGTGGAAAAAGTGGGCCGCCCCTACACTATCAATGAAGGGGACGGTGCATTTTATGGCCCTAAAATTGACATTAAAGTCACAGACGCCATAGGCCGCGAATGGCAGCTTTCTACCAACCAGGTAGATTTTACCCTGCCGGATCGTTTTGACCTTGTGTATGTGGGACAGGATGGTGAGCGCCACCGCCCTGTTATGGTGCACCGCGCCATTCTTGGCTCGCTGGAACGTTTTATTGGTGTGCTTACAGAACACTATTCCGGCGCATTCCCTTTGTGGCTTACCCCTGTGCAGGCGCGTATTCTTACGGTAACAGATGACCACAAAACCTTTGCGGAAGAAGCAAAACGCTTTTTAACAGCGCAGGGTATACGTGTGGAAACAGATACGCGTAATGAAAAACTTGGCTACAAAGTGCGGGAAGCGCAACTTGCGAAAATCCCGTTTATTCTGGTTATTGGTGACAAAGAAGTGCAGGAAAAAGGCGTAAGTGTACGCCTACGTTCCGGCGAAGACGCGGGCCTTCATACACTGGAAGGTTTTGTGGAGCGTGTAAAAGCCGAGAGCGCAGAACCATTTAAAAGAGGAGGGATGAGCTATAGCTTCGCCTAATGTTAAGCCTCGCCGCGAAGCGCCCCAGGACGGCGTGCGCCGCAACGAGCAGATTCGTGCCCGTGAAGTACGGGTTATTGGTGCTGAAGGGGAACAGTTAGGAATTTTACCGCGTCTTGACGCTTTGCAAATAGCAAAAGACGGTGGCCTGGACCTTGTAGAAGTTGCAGCAACAGCAGAACCGCCTGTTTGCCGCATAATGGACTTTGGCAAATTCAAATACGAACAGCAGAAGAAGAAGCAGGAAGCCAAGAAAAACCAATCCGTTGTCCAGATAAAAGAAATTAAGGTTCGCCCCAAAACAGATGACCATGACTATGAAACCAAGGTGCGCCATATTCGCCGCTTTTTGGAAGATGGAGACCGCGTAAAAGTTACGGTCTTTTTCCGCGGGCGCGAAATTGTCCATAAAGACCGCGGCCAGTCTATTCTGGAACGTGTGATTGAAGACGTCAAGGACATTGGCAAAGTGGAGCAGGACCCCAGCGCGGAAGGCCGCACCCTGCAAATGCTTCTTGTCCCCCTGCCAAAGAAAATATAAGCCTCAGGGTGTTTCCTGTTTTCTTTGTGTATAAATTTTGCTTGCAAAATAAACAAAAATAGGGCAAGGTCTTCCTTTGCCTTTTACGGAATCCTGTTTGGAGGAATTATGCCCAAGATTAAAACCCGCCGCGGGGCTGCCAAGCGTTTTGAGGTTACAGGAAGCGGCAAATTTAAGCGTCGTCGCCAAAATTTGCGCCACATTCTGACCAAAAAAGCCGCTGGTCGCCGTATGCGCCTTGGCAAAGCAGCCATTGTGGACACGACAAACGAAAAAGCCGTGCGCCGCATGATGCCGAATGCCTAATACAAACCCTTCCGGTTTGTATTAGCTTGCCTGTTCTGGATAACGTGTTTTTCGTATAAAGCGCGTTTGTGTGTCATTTTTTTATTTCGACTAGAGGCTCAACAATCTCCGCCTGTAGCGAATATTGGAGGTTTCCATGCGTGTTAAGAGAGGTTTAGCTGCCCACCGTCGGCACAAAAAGTATTTGGATATGGCTAAAGGCTTCCGCGGAGGCCGTAGCCGTTTGTATCGCACTGCCCGTGAAGCGGTGGAACGTTCGCTTGCATACTCTTTCGTGGGGCGTAAGCAAAGAAAACGCGATTTCCGCAAACTGTGGATTTTGCGTATTAATGCCGGTGCCCGCCAAAACGGCCTTTCCTATTCCAAGTTTATCCACGGTCTGCAACTTGCCAATATCAATCTGAACCGTAAAATGTTGGCAGACCTTGCCGTACGCGAAAAAGAAACTTTTGCCCTCATTGTGGGGCAGGCGAAGGCAGCTTTGGCGAAATAACACGCCGCTGTTTTTTTCCTATGTTTTTGCCCCTCCAGTTCCTCCTTACAAAGAGGCTCTGGAGGGTTTTTTTCTTATAAAACTACCTTCCGGAAATACTATGGAACTTTTGGATACCCTGAATTCCCTTGTGGAATCCCTGGAAAAACAGCTGCAAAATGTACGCTCCCTTCAGGATTTAGAGGCTGAACGTGTGGATTTTCTGGGCCGCAAGGGCAAACTTGCCGCCCTTATGTCGCGCCTGCCGGAACTTGCCGCTACGGAACGTGCCGCCTTTGGTCAGGCCAGTAATGCCGTAAAAGAACGCCTTACCCATGCCATTGAAAGCCGCCGCCTGGCACTGGAAAAAGCCAGGGAGGATGCCCTTCTGGCCCGCTTTGACCCCACAGTTCCCGGTCGTATGCCCCCCCCTGGCTCCCTTCACCCTATCACGCTTGTGATGGAAGAAGTGTGCGAGGTTTTCCAGAATATGGGGTACGAAATTGTGATAGGCCCGGAAGTGGATACAGACTTTCACTGCTTTG
>CAZJOG010000111.1:2734-8049 GCA_964547565.1 uncultured Desulfovibrionaceae bacterium | reverse complement strand
GTCCCAGTAGGCGTTAAAATACTCATTCACCACATAATGGTAGTCCATTTTGGCAATATCGGCCAGCTTGTCCTGTACCCAGGGCACTTGCTGCTGGTAGCGTGTTCCGGCGGTAAAAAGGCGGTTGGCAAAGTCCATAGCCTGCTGCTCGCGTTCCAGCACGGTGTTCTTTTTATCCGCAAACCTGTCTGCCAGTGCAAAAAGCTGGCGCAAAGGAGCGGCCGCAGCCCAACCCGGGTAGGTGTTGTAACTAATGTACACCGTACCGCCGGGTTTAAGAAATTTATCGGCAAAATCCACAATATTCTTTTTATTGGCATCACTTACCCATGACCAGATGCCGTGCAGGCACAACATGTCAAGGCGGGGAATATCTGTGCGGGCAAGCAGCTGTTCAAAGCTGTTATCGTAAATAGCAACATCCAGCCCGGCCGCACGGGAAAGCCCTTGGGCAAAATTGGCGTGGGAAGGATTAAAATCTGTACCCAAAAATTGCCCCGGGCAAAGGGCGGCATGGAGATTCAGCGAAAAACCCTGTCCAAAGCCCAATTCCGCGTATGTAAAGTTTTCTGGCAGGGAAGGCCCGCCTTCTGCCTCTTCATCCGTCCCTTGCATCCACTCTGCTTCCTGACCGGCAAGCAGCATACAAAAACGCTGGCTAATGGGCGCAAGTTCTTTGTAATAACCAAAGGTATAGGTGGCATCAACAAAATACCCTTCTGACCATGCGGCTCCGCCTGACGCAAAATGCCCTGTTTCCACTGCCATAGTCACTCCTTATCGTCTTATTCCAAAGGGTTACACATTAAACAAAAAGTGCATGACATCCCCATCCTGCACAACATATTCCTTGCCTTCCACACGCAGGGTACCACTTGCTCGGCATGCGGCCTCACTTTTGTTGGCCATATAATCTGCGTAGGAAATAACTTCCGCACGGATAAACCCGTGTTCAAAATCACTGTGGATAACACCTGCGCAGGCAGGGGCTTTCCAGCCTTTTTCAAAAGTCCAGGCGCGCACTTCCTTAGGGCCAGCCGTAAAATAACTGGCAAGACCAAGCGCCGCATAGCCCGCGTGGATAACAGCCTCCAGGCCGGAGGTAGAAACCCCGTAGGAAGAAAGCATTTCTGCCTGTTCCTCTTCCGCAAGGCCCTGTAATTCTTCTTCCAGCCGGGCGCACACCTGCACAACCGGGGCCTGACGGCTTGCGGCAAAAGTTTCCAACGCCTGCACATGCGCGTTTTTTGCCGTAAGGGAGCTTTCGTCTACATTGGCGCAATACACCACTTTTTTGGCTGTCAGCAAAGAAAGTTCATGCCATGTTTGCTTAAAGACTTCATTATGTTCCGGGATAGCAAAGCTCGCGGCAGCATGGCCTGCATCCAGATGCGCCAGAAGGCGGGTACATTCTTCCGCCGCTTTGGCGGCATCTTTATCAAACTTGGCCTGTTTTTGTAATTTTTCCAAGCGCTTGTTTACACTCTGGATGTCTGCCAGCAAAAGTTCCGTTTCAATGGTATCAATATCCCTGAGGGGGTCAACACTGCCTTCCACATGGGTGATGTTTTCATCATCAAAACAGCGCACCACCTGCACAATAGCCGCGCATTCGCGGATATTAGCCAAAAACTGGTTACCCAGTCCCTCTCCTTTGCTGGCCCCACGCACAAGCCCGGCTATATCAATAAAATCCACCGTGGCGTAAATGGTTTTTTGGGGTTTTACCAAATCTGTCAGAGCGTCCACGCGGGCATCCGGCACAGGCACAGTGGCCTTATTAGGCTCAATAGTGCAAAAAGGGTAGTTGGCGCTTTGCGCATTCTGGGCACGGGTAAGCGCATTAAAAAGAGTGGATTTGCCCACATTGGGCAGGCCGACAATACCTATACTGAGAGACATGGTGGCTCCTTGGGGGTATAAAAACGCATAAAACGCGAGCAAAATACTAGCCTAAGAGGCTGTGATAGACAAGCAAAGTTTCAGGGAAGGTACAGGAAAAACTTCCAAACAAAAAATGTCAGGGAGTTTTTCTTTTTTTCCTTACAGGGGCAATTTTTTCCGTTTTGCCCCTATCCTTATACGGGGGCGTATCCGATTTTTTTGTGTACCTGGCTGTCTGGCGACCAGCATTTTCTCCACCATACCGGCGTTGGGAACGCGCTGGTTTATGGGAATATGCCCCCCGTTTTTTCCCAAACAAAATATCTTCTCCTCCCGCACCTGTGGGCATTGCCTCAATATCCAGCCTGCGCAGATCTACCCGCCGGATAGAAAGCCGGAGACTTTGCCCCATACGGTACACCTGCCCGGAAAGTTCCCCCACAAGTTCATGCCGCTCCGGCATAAAAATAAAATAGTCTGCGCCCAGATTTTCCAGACGTACCAAAACCTCCACAGGCAAGCCCACCAGTTCCGCAAAAAAACCAAAACTGGTGACAGAACTTATCACCGCGGGCCATTCTTCCCCTTCTTTTCCCAAAAAATACAGGCAGGCAAGACGGCGCGCCACCTCCCGTTCTGTCTGGGTGGCAAGGCGTTCCGTAGCGTTCACCATTTCCGCTACTTTAAGAAGCTTTTTTTCTGTTTCCACATAGCCGCCGGGCAAAGCCAGGGCTTTTTTCAGCACCCGGTGGTTCACAAGGTCTGCGTACCGGCGGATGGGGGATGTAAAGTGGCAATAACTTTGGGAAGCAAGCCCAAAGTGGCCTTCTTTGATAGGGCTGTAACGCGCCTGCATAAGAGAGCGCAAAGCCAGCCTGTCCACCACAAATTCCTGCGGGCTGCCCTGCACGGAATCTAAAAGAGCGGAATAAAAAGCGGCAAGTCCTTGAGGGGAAATGGTGTTTTCCTCCTCTTTTGGCAATTCCCCCATCTGTTTTTGCTTGTTTTTTTTCAGGGAAGGTAATTCCAGACCCATTTCCCCCAACGCTTCCTTTAACGCCATCACTTTTTCCTGCGAGGGGTCAGGGTGCGCACGGTACAAAAAGGGTAGTTTCTTTTTTTCCAGAAATACCGCCACCGCCTCATTCGCCGCCACCATAAAGGCCTCAATCAGTTTGTGGCTAAAAAGCGCCGCATGGTCTGCCACACCCGTGACATGGCCTTTATCATCTATGGAAAAAACAGGCTCTGGCATGGCAAAATCCAGCCCGCCTTCTTTTTTACGGCGGTCAATAAGAAGGCTTGCCAAGTCTTTGGCGTCCATAAGCATTAATGCAACATCTGGTCCAAAAGGCGGTTTTGCCTCCGGCGTATCGTAAAAAGCCTGCACAGTTTCATAGGTAAGCCGTGCCGCGGAAACAATACTCCCACAACCAAATGAACCTTCCCCTTCTATCACATGGCCTTTGGCGTTAAACACCATATCCGCGTACATAACCGCACGGGACACAAGAGGTCGCAGGCTGCAAATATCATCCGATAACAAAGGGGGCAGCATAGGTTCTACAGAACTGGGAAAATAATACGAATTGCCGCGCCTGTAAGCTTCTTTATCCAACGCAGAAAAGGGCATTACCCACGCGCTTACATCCGCAATAGCCACGAGAAGGCGGAAACGCTCCCCGTGGGAATCTGCCTCGCCTTCCGCGTTTTCACGGCGCACAAATATAGCATCGTCAAAGTCTTTAGAATCCGGGCCGTCGATAGTCACAAAAGGGAAATCCAGCAAGGGCCTGTGGGGGCTTACAGCTTCCCGGCCACCCGATTGTTCCAGAGCTGCCACTTCTTCCAGCACATCGTCCGGGAAAAACGTGGGGATATCATTATTAAATTTCGCAAAGGCTTCCTGCACAGGTGCGCTGTCTTCCTGCCCCATAGTTTTTATGGCCTCCGCAAAATAATGGCGGGGATAACGGGAAAAACGGCGTGTGGCATGTGCATCTTGCGGCCCGCGGGGATTGTTTTTATCTTTGCGCCTGCCTAATGTACCCGGACGACTGGGCCTGTCTGGGGTATCTGGGCTGTCTTGTCCATTAAGCCCAGCGGGGCCATCTGGGTCATTTTCTGAGGGGAAAAAAGGCTTTACAACCAAAAGTTCCCCTTCTTCCGGCGGGTGGGGCAAGTTTTTTGTTTCCACCCACAACGTAAAAGGGAAACGCATATCTACAGGCTCACACAGGCAGGAAGAACCCGCGCTTTTTTCCCGCACCACCACAGCAAGCTCCCGATGCGCGCGCACCAGCACTTCTGCCACCGCGCCATCGCGGGAGGAGGGGTTTAACCTTTCTGCCCGCACAGTATCACCATGCCAGGCGCCGCCTTCCATACCCGGTAAAATACGCACATCCCCCGTGTGGTCGCGGGTATTTTTTTCCGCGGAGTGCGCTTTAAACAAAGGCACCACAAAGGCAGCACCTGAACGCTGCACAGTAAAAATACCTTCCACCACTGCAGAAAGCCGTTGGCGTGTTTTTTGTTGCCTCTCCCGTGAAGGAGCGGCAGAAAAAGACGTATTCGGTTTTTTTCCTTTACGGAAGCCTGTTTCCCTGCTTTTTTGCTGCTTTTTCAAACCTGTTCCTGTATCCATATATCAAAGGGTGCCGCGCCATACGACGCAAAAAAAACCGCCCTGCCCTGCACAACATACAAAACAGGCAAAAGAACAGCAAAAGACTCCAGCTTTACCGCGTCCTTTTCTGTGCAGACAACCGGCAAACCACAGGCAGACAGGCTGTTGGCATCTTCCGCCGTGTAAATATAATGATCCGCAAAAACTCTATGCTCTACCGGGGGCCCTAAAAGCCCAGCCGCGCTTTCATACACAGGCTGGGGATTTGCCACCCCACTCACCAGAATATACCCACCCGGGAAAACATAGTGTTTAACGCCTGTTGCCGCTGCGTAGCATGTATCCACCTCAAAACGGAAAAGAAAAATGGGCCTCTTGTATGGGGTAAGTTTTTCCAGTGCAACACCCTGCAAATTTTCCCATTCTTTGGGGCTGGTTTTAATAAGAAACGCATCTGCTGCCCGCAGCGCCCCTTCCCCTTCCCGCCAGGTACCCCACGGGATCACCCTGTTCCAATACCCCGGCAAAAAATCTTCTGCCCCCAAAAGCACCAAATCTACATCCCGCGGCATGGCTATATGCTGAAACGCATCGTCCAGCACTATCAAATCCGTGTTAACAAAACGCAGGTCTGTCAAAAGTTCTTCCGCCCCGCGTGTCCTTTTGGGGTCTATCACCACCGGGACAGTGGGATGGCGGCGGGCCAGCATACGAGGCTCGTCTGGTAATTTCTCTGGTAATTTCTCGGGTAATTTCTCTGGCGATGTTTTGGGGTCTGCGTGCAGGGTTTCCCCCATAAGTA
>CAZJOG010000111.1:0-2634 GCA_964547565.1 uncultured Desulfovibrionaceae bacterium | reverse complement strand
GGTAATTTCTCTGGCGATGTTTTGGGGTCTGCGTGCAGGGTTTCCCCCATAAGTATACAGGGATAGTGTTGTAGTTTTACCCCATAGCCCCGTGTCAGCACCGCAACCTGTTGTTTTGCGGAATACCCGGCGCTTCCCTGCGCAGATGCCTCTGCCGTAAACAAGGCCAGCAGATACTCCACCACCACACTTTTGCCTGTGCCGCCCCAGGAAATATTGCCCACACTAATAACAGGGGGCGCGTCCGCAAAAAGGCCCCCTTCTTTCTGCGCTGTAAAAAGCCAACGGCGTAAAGCCATAAGCGCTCTGTACGCAAAAGAGAAGGGGGCCAAAAGAATGCCAGCCGTATGCTGGAGGGGGTGTTTCACAAACGTGCCCCCTCCGCATCATAACAACACGGGCATTTATTCACGGTTCCCAAAAAGCTGCAACAGCATAAGGAACATGTTGATAAAGTTAAGGTACAAAGACAGGGCGCCCATAATAGCACCACGGCGCACCACAGTGGCATTGTCCAGAGGGGCGGATTCGCCCATAACACGCAGGCGTTGGGTATCGTACGCTGTAAGACCCGCAAAAACAATAACGCCAATCACGCTGATAACAAAGCTCATGGTAGAGCTGCCAAGGAAAATGTTCACTATGGAAGCAAGAATAATGCCCCACAGGCCCATAATCAGGAAGGAGCCCATGCCCGTCAGGTCACGCTTGGTGACAGCCCCAAACACACTCATACCCGCAAACATACCCGCGCTAACCACAAAGGCGTTCACAACAGAGGCTTTTGTAAATACCATAAGGGTGGGCCCAAGGAAAATACCCATAAGACCCGCGTACAGCAGGAAAAAGCCTGTTGCCGCACCAGCAGAAAGTTTAGGCATAGCTATTTGCAAATACATGACAAGACCAAAAACAGCCACCATCAGCAAAATCATGGGCAGGAAACTGCCAAAGAAAAACTGCATAATAGCAGGTGTTGTACTTGTAACATACGCTGCACCGGCAGTCACCAGAAGGCCGGCCGTCATCCACAAATATACTTGCTGCATAAAGACAGAGGCGGCACTGACTCGTACCTGACCTGCTGTTTGATCGCGTAAATCGCTCATTTTTTTCCTCCATCCTCATAGTGTTTGAGGATCGTTGTTAATGGATTGGATATATATTAATACCATTTTTCACGTTTGGCAAGACTTTATTCCCGGCCTTCGCCGCACAGCTCTTGGTTTTCCTTTAGAACACCCCCAAAATCACTGGGGAAATGCCCTACTGCTTTCCCCGGGAACAAGACCCCAATGCCCCTACACCAGATAAAAAGGCCGCATTACGCAACAACGGGCTATACATACCCACACGCCTTAACGCCCGCACCCCAAGCTTTAACCGCACAGCCCAAAGATTTTTCCCATAGGAGACACAAACCTTTTCCCAAAAATCCTGCCCGCGGTTTCCCGCATTTTCCTGCAAGGCCACAGCTTGGATGCTTTCTGCCAATACCCTCGCTGTCTCCAGCGCATAGCCTATCCCTTCCGCAGAGCTGGAACTGACAAAGCCCCCCGCTTCTCCCACCAAAGCCGCACACGGCCTGCATACTGCCACCTTTCCCGGCCAGGGAGCAGGACGCAAAATCAAGCCCCCTTCCTGCCTTTTGGGATTGGCAAAATCACAGCCCACACCATAGCCCAGTTTTTGAACACCAGCCTCAAAAAGCCGAAATTTCTCCCCCACCCTTCCCTGTTCCTGCGGTATAGCTAAGCCTAAGGTGTATTCCCCGCCCTTGGGTATTCCCCATCCATAATAATCCGTAAGAGTATCATCAAAAAAAGCCAGATACTCCTGTGGAAAATACCTGCCCTCAAAAATTTTCTGCACACTCACATACTGCCTGCACCTTCCACTCTTCCCAAAAACCTGCCTACGCACAAGCGAATTAGCCCCGTCTGCCCCTACAAGAAACGACGCCCTCACCTCTTCCCCATTACCCAGGCTTACTTTCCAGCCCTCTCCCCCCTCTTGCTCAATACCACGAACAAAACACCCTGCCCGCTTTTCCACATTGCCCAAAGCAAAAAGCCAGCGGTCAAACTTTTCCCTGTGCATATTAACATAAAACCGAGGATAAACAGCCCCATTGCCTGTCTGCAAATCCCACGCCCGGACAGCAAAACATAAAGGCCCCTCCTGCACAAACCCAGGCAAAGCTAAACCCAAACGCGCAAGCTCTTCCTGTGCATGCGGCGCTAAAAGCCCACCACAACTCTTTACCCTGCCAGACCCAACATACGCCTGCCCTAACGCCCGCCCTTCCACAAGCAAAACACGCAGACCAAGACCCCCTAAGCGTAAAGCCAGAGCAGACCCCGCAGGGCCACCACCCGCGATGAGAATGTCGTATAAAGGCAAAGACATGGGACAGATATTGGGGGGGATAATCCCCCCCAAACCCCCTTATTGCCGCGAGTATGGCGGCTTGACGCTTGCTTCGCAAGCAGTCTGCGCCGCCATACTCGCGGAATAATTGGTTAGGAAAGATGATACATTATCGCTGTATATACCAGCCCAGTATAGTTCCATATACAATTAGAGCAATTCCCAAATGATTCGCCATTTTTTTGCGAATCATTTGGGATATAC
>CAZJOG010000110.1:0-8050 GCA_964547565.1 uncultured Desulfovibrionaceae bacterium | reverse complement strand
GGGGCCTTTGCCCACATACTGTAAAAAGGAAAAATTAAGATTACCCGTATCGTGGTACACAGCACCCCCACCTGTTGTGCGGCGTACAACAGGCAAGCCGCTTTGGGCAATAAACGCTTCGTTTATTTCTTCCACCGTGTTTTGATGGCGGCCTATAATAATACTGGGATTATTACGCCAGAGCAAAAAGGTATCTTCCTGGTGTTCTGCCATTTGCAGAAAAAGGGTTTCTTCAAGCGCTAAATTAAACGAGGGGTCATAACCGGGAAACAAAAGAGACTTCATACTATCCTTTTACACATGGCGTTAAACACACCCCGGCCAATAGCCAGGGCTTTATCAGAAACTTTATACATATCAAAATCAGCGCGTGGCTCAATATCTCCAATTTTTGTGTAAATATCCACAAAAATACCACTATGCAAAAGCCCGCGTAATCTGCCGCTTATGGAAGCAATAACCGGCGTTTTTATGTCTTTATCTTCCATAATGCCCACAATTTCACCGGCTTTTATATGCGCGCCAAGGCCTACACGGGGTGTAAAAAAACCTTTGGCTGGGGCGCGCAGCACACGTTCATGTGTATACCCCATAACAGGCGCGGGTTCGCCTGTGTTTGGCTCTGCCGTGCCTTCTTCCAAATATCTGCCAAGGCTTTCGCCCCTGTTACTTTCCACCACAACATGCACATTGGCGCGCGGGTTGTTTTCTCCCGCCAAAAAACCCGGGCCAACACCAATCACAAGGGGGGCATCTTTTTTACTTACCTGGGTGATATTTTTTTTGCTTAACGTGGCTTCTACAACCACATCCGGTGTAAGTGTGTTGAGGCAAAGCGCATTTTCATCCACAAGAACCGGCAAGGAAGGGGTGTGCAAAAATTCTGCCGAGTGGGCATTTTTTGCCCACATACCCAGAACATCACGGGCATTGTGGAGCAACACCCCTTCCACTTCTTCCACATAACACTGGCCTTCAAAAACAGCTTCTGCAAAACTTACAGTACGCCGCACAGCCATAGGTTTAGCCTGCTCTAAAAGCACAATATGCCGAAATCCCTGCCGAAGCAGAAAAAGCGCTATCCCGCTGGCTATATCACCAGCGCCTCTGATAAGGATTTTTTTTTGCGTAATACTTTCTGGACATGGCTGATTCATAAATTCACATTGTTTTAAAGGGAAGCGCTGGAGTATGCACGCAGTGTATTTATGGAGAATAAAAAGGTGGATTTCTTTTGTCAAGGGAAGAAAAAACCTCTAAAATACCTATTGTTTTGTATCCCCTGCATTATTCTTACCAAACACGGCGTTATTTTTTACACACCTTTTGGGGCATGTGCAAAACCGCAAATTCTCCGGCTATGCTTTTTTTCATTTGTGAAGAGGGGAAAGCATAGACAGAGGATTTGTTCTCCGATGTACAGGCTGCTAAGCTTTTTTCAAATTATCAATCACCCGCGTTAAGTCTCGGGTTTGGTTTACCAGTTCCTGCACGGCATTGGCGGCACCCCCCATAGCGGAAGAAAGATTTTGCGAAATAAGGGTAACCCCCTCAATAGACTGGTTTATTTCCTCAGAAGAAGCAGACTGTTCTTCCGCCGCTGTAGCAATAGCGCGCACTTTATCTGCCGCCATTTCCGCCACATGCAAAATTTCTTCCAGCGCATGGGCAGACTGTTCCGCCAGGTTATTATTGTGGGTAATGGCAACCACGGCGCCTTCCACATTTTCCCGGCTGGTGTTGGCCGCGTGCTGTATTTGCTGGATAGCCTGCCCCACCTCGGACGTGGCTTTTTGGGTTTTTTCCGCAAGTTTACGCACTTCATCCGCCACTACGGCAAACCCCCTGCCTGCCTCACCTGCGCGGGCGGCTTCAATAGCGGCATTCAGGGCCAAAAGATTGGTCTGGTCAGCAATATCCGCAATAGTAACCATAACCTGCCCTATATCTTCCGCCTGTTTTTCCAGCACAAGCATGTCGTCCTTCATACGGCTGGTAGATTTATGCAATTCGCCCATGCCCTGCATAACATTGTGCACCACGTCCGAACCCTCGCGGGCTTTTTCGTGCATATTCATGGCGGCACTGGCGGCATCCGCGGCATTGTGTGCCACTTCCAGCACGGTGGCATTCATACCTTCCATAGCGGAGGATGTTTCTGCCATACGTTCTGCCGTCTGGCTTGCGCCTCTGTCAGACTCCGTAATATGCGAAGAAAGGGAAACAGAAGCGCTGGTGATACGTTTAATCACACCTTCCAAAGCGTCTACAGTTTCCATACGTCCACGCACAATAGAGTCGTGGGCTTCCTGACGCAGACGCTCTGCCTCTGAAATATCTGTTATAACTTCAATGTGGCCAATAAAATCTCCCACACTGCTATAAAGATAACTGCTTAACACACCAAAACTGCTTTCCCCTGCTGTAAACTGGGTACTGCCCTGCTCTGTGGGAGAGCGTTTTAAACATTCAATACCACAATAGGTGGTATCGCATATGGGGGCGCTCCACACTTTATCGCAGGGTAACCCCAGCACTTCTTCACGGTTTTGTTTGCCTATAATTTTCAGCGCGGATTTATTAAGAAACGTAAGATTGCGGTTTTTATCTGTTACAGAAACAGGGTTGGGCATGGAATCTATAATATTTTCAAGCCACAGCACTTTTTCTGCCACAACACGGAAGGCTTCGTTTAAGTAAGCCGCAAGATTACCCATTTCGTCCGTGCGGGCAGATTCCCAGCGGGCGGCAAAATCGCCTTTGCGCACTTTATCCGCAAAAGCCAAAGCCTTGCGTATGGGCCTATTAAGGTTGCGTGTTATCCAGATACCAAGAAGAGAACCAGCCACAATACTGAACACGCTAATACCCAAAATTAACCACTGGGTAATGGACTGGATGGCAGAAAGATAATTATTGGTATCAAAAGAAAGGCTTTGTAAATTCTGCGTAATACTTTCTATCAGAACCCTGCTTTCTGTTGCGGCTTTTTCCAGCTCTGTCTGGGCTTTATAGGATACAAGGAAGGCATTCTGGTATGCGGTAACATTATCGATAGTTGCCTGTAAAATAGCCAGTGTTTCCGGTGTAACAAAAATTGTGCTGGCTTGTTCCAAATTTGCCAGACATGTTTTTATATAACTGAGTATAGCATCGGCATTTTCTTTTGTAGGGTTTTCTGTATAGGCATAACGGCTGATACGGGCCAAATAAAAGGCATCCTTGGCTTCATGCAGAACAATGCCACCTTCTGCCCGCCGCACAATAAGCTCTTCTCTTTGTCTGTTATCATTGCGGGTAATAATGGAAGTAAGGGCCTCCAAAGCCACAGCCTGCGCATTAAGAAGGTTTTGGCGGGCCACGGTGATGGAATTTTGGCTTTTTTCCAGATTTGTAAGGCTTACTTTTAGAGCCTCAAGGTCAGAAAGGGCTTTTTTAGCGCGCGAATTATCCTCATCCCGCCCCATGGTCTCCATGGAGGCATATATACTCTCTTGCGCGCTGTTTATTTGTTTTTCTACATTTTGCCGTGTATTGGCTTCTGGTTTTGCGATAAAACGCAATAAACCAATATTGGTTTCCAGCGTATAGCTTATAGCATTTTCAATATGCACAACCTGCTGCGCCTGCTCCCGCAAAGTTGCCATGGAGCTCCATGTTATCCATGTTGTAACGGCTAATGACGCAAGAATAATACCAAAACCAGCAGAAAGTTTGGTCCGGATCTTCATACTGTTCCCCTGCCTTGAGAAAAGGAAAGCCAAAGAGCGGGCTGAAATATGCCAGTAAACTAAGCGAAAAAAACTTTTGTGTCAAACGGCACAAAGGAAAAAAACACACCAGAACACAATGCATAAACGCCAATACCCGGTGCTCCATTTTTTCCGCAAAAAGAGAAAACGCAAGCCTTGTATCCGCAAAAAACCATACACTATACTACTATTTCGGCATAGCGTTAAAAAACTTGAGGTTAGGCTGTTTAAGCAATACACGCCAGAGACTAATAACAAACCCCTCCGGGGTTTGCGCCGCCCACCATCGCGCTTTGCTTGCTGGGCGGAAAGGCACGGCATTCGGTCATTTTACGGCACGGCAAAGCCGCGCCTATTCCCTCTGCCGGCAGGTTGCTGACTTTGTCAACAACCTGGGGGCGCGTGCTGCTTAAACAGCACGCGCCCCTGGACAGGAGGGGCGCGTTTGCTTTCCAAGCCGGAAAGAGATTCAGGTGAGGGAACCTGAAATTTATCGCTTCATCTGGATAACAGTATCCAACATAAGGTCAACTGTTGTGATGATTTTACTGTTAGACTGGAAACCACGCTGGGTGGTGATCATTTGCACAAATTCCCGCGACATATCCACGTTAGACTGTTCCAGTGTATTGCCGCTTATACTGCCAAGGCCAGACATACCGGCAGGCCCGGACTTTTCTTCCCCTGAGGCACGGGTTTTGCTGTACAGGTTATTACCTTCGCGGCGCAGGGCCTGGGTACAGGTGAAGTCGTACAGGGTTACCTGATACAAAGGCAGGGTAACACCATTGGAATAAATGCCGTACAGCACACCTTGCTGGTCAACCGTGTAATCTGTCAGGTCGCCATAACCGTAACCATTTTGGGCCTGGTTGCTACTAAAAGGGCCATTCAAATGTGTACTGACCATGGAGTCCCGCACAACAGGTTTGTTGAATGTGGCAAGGGCATTACCATCCGCCGCGGTAGCGGGCGCAAAAACACTGCGGTCCGATACTCTGTTGGTACTGGTGTTGATAGCAGTGGACATCAATGCGTTAAAGGCTTCCAAGTCGTCAGCAGTAGCGATTATATCAAAAGTGGCGGGTGTAACATTGCCCTGAAATAGCGCATTTATGGCTGCGTCTGTCATACCCGGGGTAATGGTAAAAGCTGTGTCGACTGTGTATGTAACGCCGCCGGGGGTGGTAAAGGTTTGCCCGGCTGTCATATTCAGGTCTACCCCGCCATACAGCGTGCTCATCTGCGCATTGAATGCTTTGATAAAGGCAGGATTACTCACAACAGCTGGATCAAGCTCACCTGTTGCAGGGTTGTAATAGGTAAAGCCCGGCACATCCAGAAGATACTGCACACCATAGGGGTCAGATTTAGGTCTTGTGGGGTCATAATCCGCATTAACACGATAAAATTCCGGCCCTTTAGTGGGATCTGCAGGGTTGTAGCCATTGTTGGCAACATACGGCGCGACTGTAAGCGCACCCAGGGGGGTGTCATTTGTCCAGGGCGCAGAGAAGTTGCCTGCTCTAAGGCCAAAATCCAGTTCTATATTGTATTTGGAACCTTTTGGTGAACCCGGGGTTTGGGCATCCAGAATACCGGTAAAGTTGGCAACAAAAATGGGCATGCCAGAATTGGAAATAGCAGCCGGGTGCCAGTTATTAAGATTGGTAGGATCCAGAGTAATAACCTTAAGGTCATTGCCAAGAGGATCTGCCGGATCCGGCACATCGACAAAAGAAGTGGGGTTGTCTGTGGGGTTTTGCGCACCGCCCCATGTATAGGAGCTTTGGTTAACAACTGCACCGCCAGAGTCAAAGGTCATGGTGCCACTCATCAGCATACCACCGGCCTTTGTTTCATTCACCTTATGCAGGACACCAGCAGCATCCGCATACATACGTTGGTCTTCTGCAGGGTCCATAGTGACAATATATTCCCAGGTTTCGTAACCAGAACCCATACCTGTGTAATTTTTAGAATCCACCTTGTCAAAGTACACCGTTACTTTATGCTTTACGCCTGCTTCGTCAAACACTTCCATTGTGGTTTGTTCTGCATACGCGCCTTCCGCTATAGGTTTGGTACCGGGTGTTGGGGGCGGCTGGCTGCCATTCCATGTGTTAATCAGGCTGGCAAACGGGTTGTTATTGTCACTTGAATGGTCTACCCCACTTTTAGGCAGGTTTACCTTAAAGGACATACTGGTGGTTTGCTGCGGGAAAACTGTCCAGGTGTCCAGCTTAATATCCTGCGGCACACCAGAACCAAGAATGGGGGAATTCTTTTTATCTGTGTTTACAGCCATGCCGCCTGTAGCCTGCATAACGCCGCCTGCATTATCCACCTTCCAGCCTTGCAGAGCAAAACCACTGGGGTTAATAAGATAGCCTTCTTTATTGAAGTAAAAGTCACCCGCGCGGGAATAAAAGGACTGGTCTGTCCCTATTTTATTAACTTTGAAAAAGCCGCGGCCATTGATGGCAAGGTCTGTTGCGGAGTTGGTGCTTTCATACGGGCCCTGGGAAAAGTCGCCCATGACTATACCTATGTTTACACCACGCCCTATCTGGGTAATGCCGGAGGTGCTGAAGCCATTTTGGTACACAAAATCTGCAAAGTCCATACGCTGGGACTTAAAACCCACGGTATTGACGTTAGCGATATTGTTACCAATAACATTCATCTTTTCGCCATGGGCGAGTAAGCCAGAAACACCTGTCCACATGCTTGCTGTAAGACTCATAGTTTTTTCTCCATTTGCGCTTCCCCCTCAGGAAGCGTTTTTCCAAACATTATCAAGATAGCGTGCTAGGCAGCGCTCTTATCCTGCCAGTTATTCCAGGCCGCAACGGCCTTTTCATAGTCCGACATGGCCTTGGCCATTGCCGCTTCTGTACCATCGCCTGCGGGGGGATTGCCTGATCCTGAATCTTCAGGATTGCCTGAATCTCCGTTATTCCCAGAATTATTGCCCCCTTCCGGAGTAGTGGGGTCCGTAACCTCTGGCGTTTTATCATCGTCAGGCGTTTTGTCGTCTTCCGGTGTTTTGTCAGGGTCTTTGGGGTCTTCAGGTTTTGGTTCCACCTTTTTAGGTTCCACTATTTCGCGCACATTGCTCAGCAACACCACACGACCATCAGTAAGACGCAGGTATTGTTCGCCATTGTATGTGCTTACGGCATCAACACGACCACTTACAGAGGCATCCACCAGCATACGGTCACCGTTTGCGTTGTATGCCACAAAGGACATGGTATACACACCTTCCGGTGCTTTGCTGCCATTGCTGAGTTTACCGTCCCAGGGCAAATCATGTATGCCGGCAGCTTTGTTACCAAGTGTCATACTGGCCACCGTGTAGCCTGAGGAATCAAGCACGTTGACAAAGCCGGAACTCATTTCTTCAGAAATAGCGTATTGTAAGGAGGAAACTGTGTCCTTGCCTACACTTACACCAAAACCACGCGCTGAAACATCTTTGCCAATATAGTTTGCTGCACCAATTTGTGTTTGTTGGCTTTGCAGTGTGTACAGCTTTTCTATATTTTTGTTCATGTTCATGGACTGTTCCAAAGCGGAGAATTGCGCAAGTTGGGCCACAAATTCCTTATCTTCCATAGGATTTAATGGGTCCTGATACTTGAACTGCGTGACAAGGAGCAATAAAAACGCTTCTTTATCCATGTCCTTACTGCCGGTAGATGAACTTATGGCATCACCAATGGCATTGTTGTAAGAATTATCTATTGCGGAAGAGGAAGCCATACTGTACTCCATCAAACATAAAGATTAGGCAACAAGGTGAAGGCGGTCGGCATAAATTTCCTGCTTGCCTTCTGTACCCATACCTTGCATATCTTGTGCCAAAACCCTGTTTTCCGCACCACCACGGATAAGGCGGCGGTTATGTTCGTTCTCATGGGTGCGCTGCGCCCATTCGCGTGCGCTGTTGTGCTGTTCCGCATTTGTCCAGGCATCAGAATTTTGGGAATGGGAATCTGCCAGGGCTGTCTGCACATCTATTTTTTCCAGACGGACACCCTGATTTTCCAGCTGGGCCCGTATGGCCTCTAGCTGACGGCTTACCAAAGCCGCTGTTTCTGCTTTTTCCGGCTGGATAAGCGCGCTTACTTCCCCATTACGGCTTACAAGCGTGACTGTTACTACCCCTAATTCCAGGGGATTAAGCTGTAATTCCAGCTTTTGTGTGCCATTTTTAGTGGCTGTAAAAAGGGCCTCGCTTATTTGCGCTTCTGGTAAAGGCACACTGCCCGCGCGGCCTAAAGCCTGCCCTG
>CAZJOG010000109.1:0-8096 GCA_964547565.1 uncultured Desulfovibrionaceae bacterium | reverse complement strand
CTTCTTTTTTTTCTTCTTCAAAATGGAAAAGTTTGTTAAAGTTTTCCACCTGTGACTTTGTGCCGGCCACCATAATCACCGTGTTTTCTGTAAGGGCCATGGAGGGGGTGGGTAAAATAAGTTTCCCCCTTTGCCAGGCCGCCACAATGTTCACCCCGGTTTTGTCTTTTACCCCAGAATCCATAACGGTTTTTCCCACCAGAAAAGAGCGCATAACAGGTGCTTCTGCGATGACCAAATCCCCATACTGGCCTACAATACTGGCGCGTGTGCGTTGGCTGATTACCCGACGTGCCAGTGCTTCCCCCAAAAGCCGGCGGAACTGGAACACATGGGTAGCGCCTGCCAGTGTTAAAATATCAATAGCGTCGTCACTGTCCACCTTGCTGGCTATGGGAACCTGGGCGTCCACTTCCCGTGTGCTGAACACAATATTGGTGTTTCGCACGTCTGTATCCATGGCTATAAGCAGGGAAGCTGTATGGAGCTGAAGTTTTTTATAGGTTTCGCCGTCGTCGTGTTCCCCTACTATGGCAGAAAAACCCTGTTCCGCCAAATCCAGCACAGCCGGGACATCATTGGAAAGCAGAGTGGCGTGTATACCGTAATGCCCCAGATCCTGCGCCAGATTAACCGCAACAGGGTTTATGCCCACCACAATAACGTGTTTGCGTATATCTTCCGGCAGGGCGCGTGGAACACGTTCTTTTTTTTGCGCTTCCAGCCAGGGGGCGTAAAAATACTGGATAAAAGTAAAGGGCAGCATAACCAGCAAAAAAAGAACGCCGGAAACAAGCACAAGAATGGAAAAACCCCTGCCAAGGTCGGACACAAAGGTTATATCCCCAAAACCCAGAGTTGTCATGACCGTAAGTGTCCAGTATACACCGGTCAGCCATGTGTATTCCCTGTCTTCATACGCCATGATATAATGGAACGCTATGGAATAAAAAACAATCATAGCCACAAGAACAAGCAAAAAACGCATGAGGTGGCTGATGTTACGTTTTACGCCTCGCTGGTGTACAAAATACATCAGCTGAGAAGGAAGAAACTTCATGCTGTTTTCCTCATTCTGCTTTTTTCTGCGACAAAACAAAATCGCGCATGCAGACAAATATGTTCCTACATGGTATACACATACAGTTTGCTTATAAAAGCGGAACATCCCAGTTAAAGGTACCACTTTTGCGTACAGGCGGCATTTCTTTCAGGGCAGGGGGTATGGTTTCGTCCAGTGTGGCAAAAAAGGCATACCCTGCGGCTTCCATTTCCGCACGCTGGGCGGATAAATCCAATTGCCAGGCGGGGTATATCCATACATTTTCCCCGTAACGTCTGGCCCAAAAGGGCTCGCGCATGGGGCTGCGGAAAGGTTCATTGGGCTTTACTATTTCCAGCTCCTGACGGGAAATGCCCACAGGCCACCAGCCTCCTATAACTGCCGCCAGAGGCAGGCAACTTTGTGCGGGTAAAGCCAGAAAATCTTCTTTATTCAGCTCCGGGTTTACAAACGCGGCGCTGAATCCCAAACGCTTTAAAAGCGCCACTGTGGCGGCATTGGAAACATTACAGAAAGGCCCGGCCACAAGTTCCGGCTTATGCGGCCCTTCAAAAAGAGCCGTCTGCCACGGGGCATTCAGGATAAATTGCGATGCACCGTCGCGCAAGGCTTCCCGTACCAGCGCCAGCATGGAATCTTCTTCATCCGGCCATATAACAGGTGGCAGCCACCAGGAAACACGGGGCATCACCGTGCGTGATACCGCCCGCACTGTCCCTTTGGAAAACCATAAGCCCATGCGGCTTGCGCGTGCCGCCCGTGTTTCTTTTCCTTGCGGCAGGGTAGAGCGTACATGGATTTCCAGCTGCTTTTTAACCCCTTTTAAAGGTGTTGGCAACTTGGGAGTAAAGGCAACTTCCATACTGGTGGTGCCTTTACAGGCATCCAGTTTTTTTTGCCATTCCCTTATAGTGGCCATCAGCTCTGGTTCTTTCCGGTCAATCAGGAAAACAGGTGTGCCTTTTAGGGGCATTTTTCCTTTGGAAAGATTAAGAAAAAGTGTGCCTGCCTTTGGCACCCTGCGTGTGACGGGAAGTGTTGTGTGCCAGGATTCATCTTCATACCCGATACGCAGAAAATCTTTGGGCAAAAGCTCTTGCCGTACTTTAATACACGGCTTGCCCGGGATAAAGGGGGTTCTGCCCTTTTTTTCTTTGGGGGCAGGTTGTTTGGACTGCTCTGCTTTTTCAAACTGGATAGTGCCTATCAGTGTGCCGGAACTTGTGGGTTCATTGGGGGTTGTGACCGCAATTTTCCGCTGGGGTAAAAACCCCGCGTGTGTTGTGGGTCTGCCCAGTGCCATTTCCAGCAAAGCTTCCGCATCCTTACGCGCCCTTGGATCTGTGCCTTCATCCCGTAAAAGTTTATACGCCGCCACGGTATGGTACACATAATGCGGGCCTTTTTTACGGCCTTCTATTTTCCAGCTTACGAGATTAGGCAGGCGTAAAAGTGTGCGTACCAGCACATCTAAAGAAAGATCCTGGCAGGAAAAAAAGCGGCCTTCCCTGTTTTTTTGGGTGTACACTCTCCGGCAGGGTTGTACGCAGCGCCCCCTGAGGCCGCTTTTTCCCCCCAGAAAACTGGACCAGTAACACCTGCCAGACACACAATAACAAAGCGCCCCATGCACAAAAAGTTCCAGTCCCATGCCTTCGGGCGCGTTTTCGCACACCTGCACCACTTCATCCACACTTAATTCCCGCGGTAAAATAGCCCGCTGTACCCCAAGTTTTGCGCACACTTCTAAGGCTTTGGTATGGGTGACATTCGCCAGTGTGGAAAAATGTATTTCTCCTTCAAATCCGGCTTGTCTGGCAATATCCACAAGGCCCGGGTCTTGCATAATAAGGGCATGGGGTTTTACATCCCGCGCCAGCCGTGTGATAAGCCGACCAGCCTGTGCAAGTTCCCCGGGTTTTGCCAGAGAATTAAAGGCCACAAAGATTTTTTTCCCGTGTTTGTTGGCCAGTTCCACCATTTTGGAGAGCTCATTTGGGCCAAAGTTTTCCGCTGTGGCACGGGCTGAAAAATGCTTAAGGCCAAGGTATACCGCATCTGCCCCTGCTGCATACGCCGCAAGAAAAGATGCCATATCCCCTGCCGGGGCGAGGATTTCGGGCTTAAAAGACTGGGGATCAGACTGGGTCACACATGCTCCTGCATAAAAAAATACGGGGAAATTCCACTCTTGCGCTTTCGCGCGCTTGTGTGGGTATACCCCCCTCTTGCTTTTCTTGCAAGCTTTGGGCTGGGCGGTGAATGGATGGAGGAGCGCCAAAGAGGGTATTATGGCAGCAATGCCTGTGTCTGTGCCTGGGCCTGCGTCGGTGCCTGGGCCTGCGCCTGCACAGCTGTAATCGCCACGGTGTTTACAATATCCGGCACTGTACAGCCCCGCGAAAGGTCATTGACCGGTTTGTTCAGGCCTTGGAGTATAGGGCCTATAGCGATGGCTTCTGCCGCACGCTGTACAGCCTTATAGGTATTGTTCCCTGTATTCAAGTCCGGGAAAATAAACACAGTTGCGCGGCCTGCTACACTGCTGTTTGGGGCTTTTGTGCGTGCCACCTCCGGGTCAATAGCGGCATCGTACTGCAAGGGGCCTTCTATCAGTAAATTTGGCGCGCGTTCTTTTGCCAGTTGTGTGGCTTGCGCCACTTTATCCACATCTGCCCCTGTGCCTGACGTGCCGGTAGAATAGGAAAGCATGGCTACCCGAGGCTCCAACCCAAAAATTTTTGCTGTTTCCGCAGAATTTATGGCTATATCCGCCAGCTGCTCCGGCGTTGGGTCCGGGTTTACGGCGCAATCCCCAAAAGCCAGCACCCGGTCTTTCAGGCACATAAAAAACACGCTGGACACAATGGAAAACCCCGGGCGCGTTTTGACAAATTCCAGCGCAGGCCGGATGGTGTGGGCGGTTGTATGCACAGCGCCGGAAACCAGACCATCCGCCAAGCCCAGATGCACCATCATAGTGCCAAAATATGCGGAATCCATCATTTTGTCATGCGCGTCTTCAAGGCTTATTCCTTTGTGTTTGCGTAAGGTATAGTATGTTTGGGTAAAACGTTCCAAGTCTGGTGAAGTCACAGGGTCTATAATAGTCACATTGTCCAGATACAGCCCCAGTGTGGTGATGTTTTGCCGGATTTTCTTTTCATCGCCCAACAGAATAATTTCTGCCGCATCGCGCTGGAGTAAAATTTCTGTGGCATGGAGAATACGTTCTTCTTCCCCCTCTGGCAAAACAATACGCATTTTTTGTTTATGGGCCTGCTCCATGATTTTAAATTCAAACATCAGGGGGGTCATACGGGAACTTGTGCGGTGTATAAGACGTTCCAGCAGGGCTTGTGTATCCACATGGCGTTCAAAATGCCCAAGCGCATTATGGATTTTGCGCGTATCGTCCGGTTCAATACGTCCGTGCAGGGCGGTGAGGGTTTGCATGGTTTTGTAGGTGTGGTCATCCACCGCCATAATAGGCAGAGGCATGGAAGGCCAGCCATCAATAAGTGTACGCACGGTCTGGGCAAGTTCTATACCGCCCGTCAGCAAAATCCCGGCAGGGTTGGGGCAGGCGGAGGAAAGACGGGCGGATATGCTGCCAAGCACAATGTCTGCTCTGTCGCCCGGCGTGATAATAAGATTGCCTTCCCGCAGGTACGCCAGAAAATGGTCCACCTGCATGGCGGCTACAAGGTAGTCATCCACCAGAATGTCTTTTGTTTCAGGCGCATACACAATACGGGCTTTTAAATGCCGCGCCACATCCTGTATACTGGGTTTCCCGAGCGATGCTTCCCCAGGCAGCACGGCAACAAGGGGCAGAGGGTCATAAAGGTGTGAAGCTGTGAGGCTTTTGGTCATTTTTTCCACAAAAAATGCTGTTTCTTCAGGGGAAAAAGTGGCCATGTTCACCATAGCGCCAAATGCTTGTGTGCCTTTACTGCGTATGGTTTCAAAGCCGGAAAGTATGGTGGACTGTATTTCGTCCATATCGCGGCCTGCACCATTACTCACAAAAAGAACAGGACAGCCAAGGCTGGCGGCAATATCCGTGTTCAGGTCAAATTCAAACGTAGGGTCTTTGCCTAAAAAGTCTGTGCCTTCGCAGAGAATAAAATCATACGCCGCTTCCAGTGTTTTATAATGGCGCAGAATTTTAGCCATAAGTGTATCTGTTGCGCCTTCATTAATAAGAGAGCGGGCTTCTTCAAGGGAACAGGCAAAACAGTCTTCATACGGGGTATCAAGCTGAAAATATGTGCGTATAAGATTTATATCATGGTCATGCACGGTTGGGTCTGCGCTGGAAATAATGGGGCGAAAAAACGCCACCTTACGAACCCGGCTGGCGATAAGCCGCATAAGCCCAAGCGCAATGGCACTTTTGCCGGAACGGGCTTCCAGTGCCGTCATGTACAGAGTAGTGGCCATAGAGACTCCTTCGTTCTCGCTACAGGTTGTAAGTATATCCTACCGTGTATGACCAAAAAAGGGTTACACACGTTTTATGTAACCCTTTGAAAACTGGCGCGCCCGGAGAGATTCGAACTCCCGGCCAGATGCTTAGAAGGCATCTGCTCTATCCACCTGAGCTACGGGCGCGTGGGTGGAAATGTAACGGCTGTGAGGCAAAAGGTCAAGCCCGGGAAACATATACCCCCATACTGTATCACGATATGGCAGATTCTTTATTAACAATTTGAAATATAAAGAAAAAATATATGATATATGCAAGATACACATTGCCCGCAGTAAGGCCCTGCGTCTTTTTTTTCTTACACAAGTATATGGCTGATATAACGGAACATAACCCAGAAATGGCAGGCACTGCCCAGCATGACAAAAATGTGGAAAATTTCATGAAAACCAAAAAAACGCCCGCCTCTGGGGCGTTTAATGGCATAAAAAACAGCGCCCAAGGTATAAAACACACCGCCGGCTACCAGCCACAAAAGCGCGGGAAGGGGAAGGGCCTTATATAAAGGGTAAAACGCAAACACGGCCATCCAGCCCATGCCTACATATAAGGCTGTGGAAAGCACACGGGGGGCGTGCATCCAAAAAATCTTTACGCATAATCCGGCCAGAGCCAGCCCCCATATAATGCCAAAAAGCCACCAGCCCCACAAGCCTTTCAGCGCAATAAGACAAACAGGGGTGTAGGTGGCGGCAATAAAAACAAAAATCATGGAGTGGTCAAGGCGTCTCCATATTTGCTGCGCTTTGGGAGAAACCGGCAGCCAGTGGTACAGTGTACTGGTGGTGTAAAGTAAAATCATACCAGCGCCAAACACAGCAAATGTTACAGCATGCCACACACTTGGCGTTATGGTAAGCAAAAGAATAGTGCCAATAAGCGCCAGCAGGGCACCTGTTGCATGGGTAAGGCCGTTCATGGGTTCGCGCAGGGTCATTCTATCACTTCCAGATACAAGGCGGTTCTTAAAAAATTGCATGTTTTGATACTCTGGTCAAGAAAAAACACCGTATACAAAACAGAAAAAGAGAAGAAAATTTGCTTGCAGCTTTTTGCGGAAAACTCCATACTCGCTTTTAGAAAATCATTTTTCTATACGTTGCTTGTTGTTTTTACAGGGCATACACGCCCGGAATATCGTCAAAAGGTTAATATGCCGGATTTGGTTTTTTGCTTTACAGGCGCTGGTGGAAAAACCAGTCTTATCCATGCCATGGCAGAGTTTTTTCTTGCCAGAGGTCAAAATGTCTGTATAAGCACCACCACAAAAATTTTCCCTCCTCAAAGGGGTTGCCTCTTGGTGCGCAACAAGGAGGCCCCGGATGTTTTTATCAGGCAGGCCAAAGATTGCCCGGAAAAAATGCGTGTGCTGGCTGCTGGATACGCAGAGGGCAAATTGTTGGGTTTTTCTGTGGAGGAAATGGATGACCTTATCCGCGCCTTGCCTGATTGTATATGGCTTATCGAAGCGGATGGCGCTGCCGGAAAACCCTTTAAAGCGCACGCATTGTTTGAACCGTGTATCCCTTCTTTATGTAACCATTGTGTAGGTGTGCTGGGTGCAGAGGTTTTTTTTCTGCCTTTTTCTGCGGTGTGCCACAGAGCAGAGCTGGGAAAATTTCTTTTGGAAGAACAGGGTTTTTGTGTGGATGCGGAAAAAGCCCTTTTGCCGGAAGCTGTTGCCTGGCTGTTGGCGCGGCCTCAGGGAAACAAAGGGCTTTTTAAAGCTATGCCAGAGGGGGCTACCCGCTCCATTTTTTTGAATAAAATAGATAGAATACCCAAAGATTTTTCGCCCCATATATTGCCGGCCTTTGCTTTGGCTATGGAATCTTTGCTTCCTGGCTGCCGTCTTTTTGTGGGTTCTTTGTGGGAAAAAATATTTTTCCCCTTCCCAAGTGATGGAAGAATGCCTATGTATGGAAAAGGCTAAATTTGCCAAAGGAGTGTTTATGAGTACATTAACGCCAGCAGAAATAGTGGCGGAATTAGATAAATATATTATTGGGCAAGAACACGCAAAACGTATGGTGGCTGTGGCTGTGCGCACACGTTGGCGTCGCCAGCAATTACCGGAAGAACTGCGCGACGAAATAGCCCCCAAAAATATTCTGCTTATGGGGCCCACAGGTGTAGGCAAAACAGAAATTGCCCGCCGTCTGGCTAAACTTACGGCCGCACCCTTTATTAAAGTAGAGGCCACAAAATACACAGAAGTGGGGTATGTGGGGCGCGATGTGGAATCTATGGTGCGGGATCTTCTGGATATTGGCATTAAACTTGTACGTGATGAAGAAGAAGCCCGTGTGCGAACCAAAGCAGAACCTGCTGCGGAAGAGCGTCTTTTAGATCTTTTGTTGCCCGGTGCCGCGCAAGACGGCAATTCACGCGAAGCCACGCGGGATAAACTGCGGAATCTCTGGCGATTAGGGCATCTTGATAACCATGAGGTAGAGGTGGAAGTTTCAGAAAATGCCCCTTCCATGGATATGTTTGCTGTGCCGGGTATGGAGCAGTTTGGTGACCAGATGAAAAGCATGA
>CAZJOG010000108.1:0-8197 GCA_964547565.1 uncultured Desulfovibrionaceae bacterium | reverse complement strand
TCCCGAAAAAATCTCGCAGGCTCGATTTTTTCGGGAATAGTTATTTAATTTAAGAGAAATCTTTTGGGGGTAAACCAAGAGAGTAAGTTTCTGGGAAGCTTAATGCAAAACCTTCTCAAAACCATTTATTACCGCGAGGGTGCCGCGAAGCGTTGTTGCGAAGCAACACGCAAGCGGCACCCTCGCGGCAATAAGGGGGTTTGGGGGGGATTACTCCCCCCCAATATCCGTCCCAATATCTGTCCCCAATTCTTCCTAGCTGTTTTTCAGATCGGACATAAAGGTACGCAAGGTTTTGAGGAGTTCCTGGGCCACGTCTTTGTTTTTGTCTATAACGTTATGGAGTTGGAATTTATCTGTTTTGCGGTTATAGAGTTCGTCGCGAGCGGGTACTTCGGAAATAGCGCCGGGTGTGCATGTCCATTGTTCTTCACCGTCGAGGGTGGCGGCTTCCTTGTGGATTTCTTCTGCTTTGCTGTAGTTGATGTTAGAGGTGCTTTTCTTTGTAAGGTCCAGGTGTTGGCTTGCTTCAGCAAGTCCTTTACCGTAGATTTCGAACATAGAGTCGGCGATGGTAGCTTCGTCGTTTTTCACCCAGTGGATGTAGGACCAGTCTTCTGTATAGATAGCCCAGGAGAACTTGTTATAGCCGGCGATGGCAAAGTCGCGCAATTTGGAGACTTCACCGCGCACGAGGGGCAGCAGGGATTTGCCCTGCATATCGGGGTGAACGCCAATACCAAGCCAATCGCAAACAGTGGGGGCTACGTCAACAGACTGGACAAAAGCTGCGATACGCTGGCCGGGTTTAACGCCGGGTGCGCGCAGCCACATGGGGGCGTGGACAAGTTCTTCGTAGGGCCAGGGGCGGCATTTACGCATAATGCCGTGACCGTGTTCGCCATTGCCCATGGGTTCGCCGTGGTCAGAAACAATCATAACCAGGGTATTTTCTTCAAGGCCAAGGGCGCGGATGCAGTCCAGAAGTTCGCCCAGGTATTTGTCGCACATGGCGACTTTTTCTGCGTAGAGCATACGCACGTGGTTGAGTTCGGCTTCGGTGTATATGCCTTTGACGGCGCCCATGGCAGGCAGGAATTGGTCTTTGCCTTTATAGCCTTTATCGTAAGGACATTCCATTTCCGGGTCGTAAACAGAGGGGCTGTCCCAGGGTTCGTGGGGGTCAAAGCTGTCCACCCAAAGGTAAAACTGTTTGTTGCGGTCCACTTGGCGCAGGTAATCGCAGGCTTTACGGATAACGCGGACAACGCGCTGGTCTTCTTCTGTTTTCCAGTATTGGGTTTCTTTTAAGTAGCTGGCTGTTTCGTGGAGGAGGGGGCCCATGGCTTTTTCGCCCATAACTTTGTCCATATCACGCATGATATGGTCGTCGTGGAAGTCTTCGGGTTTAAGGTGGATAAGGGCGTCTTCCATGTAAAAGTAGTGGTCACCTTCGTGGCCGTGGAAAAAGTGAACTTTATCAAAACCGCGGGTATAGCCAAACTTGGGCAGGCGATACATGGGGCAGTCAAAGATGATGGCTGTGTCGATGGGCCGTCCCCAGCAGAGGTCGGCTATGGTGGTATCGTCCATGGTTATGGCAACCCAGCCAGCAACGGGCAGGGTGTAACGGCCTGTGTGCATGGCGCGGCGGCACGGCACAGTGGGCACGCCTTCTATATAGCAGTTTTCAAAAAGCACACCTTCGCGGGCAAAACGGTCAAAGTTGGGGGTTTTTATCCATGTGTTGCCGTAGCAGCCAAGGTAATTGTGTTGCAAACTGTCAAACATGATAACGATAGCATTTTGCATGGTAAGCTCCATATATGTTAGAGGTTTATTTTTCAAAGTTAAGGTCAACGCATTCCACTTTGTCCAGATCTTTTCTGTAAACAAGGGAGCAGGCGCTGTAACTGATACCAACAAGAAGGGGGGCGACTACGCTGATAACAAGCAGGGCTGTGCCAAGGTCAAAGGAGTCGGACAAAAAGCCTGTGATCAGGGGGCCTAAGGAGAAGCCAAAGAGGTTTTGGCAAAAAACCAGCATGCCGGCGGTTGTGGCGCGGGCGCCCGGGTGGCTTAAGTCCATGGCTATGATAGGGCCAGTGGAGACCACAACACCCATAAGCAGTTGGGCCAGCATAAGCAGGATAAGTTGCGGCCAGCTGCCGGGGGTAAGCACACCGTATACAGCCGCGTAGATAAGGGTTGCACCAAACAGGGCAGTAGCCACAAGAATGGGGGTGCCATTTTTTGTGCGTCTGCGGAGTTGGTCTACAAGAGGGCCTGTAATAATAGCACTGATAATGGAGGCAAAAAGAACGGCTGCGGCCATATTACTGGCAGCCATGACGGAGAGTCCGCCTTCGCGTTCCATGTAGGAAGGCAACCAGTTAATTTGTGCACCGCCGTGCATCATAGCCATGATAGCGCCAATAAACACACAAAGCAGGGAAGGGGTGCTAAAAATGCCTTTGACAACAGCGGGGTAGGAAAGGGATTTTTCTGCCTTAGGGCTTGCTTTTACTTCTACAGACTTGTAGTCTTTGATAAAAAGGGCCATAACAGAGAGTATAAGGCCGGGAATGGCAACAACACCAAAGGCGTAACGCCAGCCCCAGTGGGAGGCAATGTAAGCGCCGAGTATAAGGCCAAGCGGGGCGCCAAGACCAAGGCCTACTTGGGTAAGGGCAATGGCTGTGCCACGGTATTTTGTGGGAAACTGGGCAGAAATAAGGGCCTGTGCTGCGGGGTTATACCCAGCTTCACCAAAGCCAATAAACGCTCTGGCAAGAAGAAGCTGTATATAATTGCCGGCAATGGCGCATGCGCCTGTGGCCAGACTCCAGATGGTACCCATAATGGCTATCATTTTTTTCCTGCTCCATTTGTCTATCAGGTAGGCGCTGGGCAATACCAGAATAGACATAATGATATTCACAATAGAAACCAGCAAACCCAGTTGGGTGTCTGTAAGTGCCCACTCCGCTTTAATATACGGTAAAAGGGCGGCCAGAACCTGCCTGTCTATAAAGTCAAAAATCCCAAGGAAAAAAACAACAAAACAGCTGTAAAATGCAGCGCGTTTCCCAATAGGCCACACTGCGCTTTCCGGGCTGCAGTCATTGTCTGACGGGGAAGCATGGTGGAGAGAAATGCCGGACATGCCTTATTGCTCCTGAGTTTAAGGGTGGGTGGGTACGTACACAACTTGACCTTTGCCCTTCTCTTTGCTATTATCATGCCAATAGATAAAATGAATTAAATAAAGGTATTGCAAAATGTCCACTTCCCAAAACTCCAATATTTTGCATTTAAATTCCAGAATACCGAATTTCCCGGGTGTAGCTCCAGTATATTGGAGAAAGGACTTCCCAGACTCTGGGGACTTTTTTTATGACGCGACTTTACGCTTATGCAGCACATTGGATATAGAAGAGGCATTTGCGGATTTTCTGGTGTATCTGCAAAAGAGTATGCCTGTTTTAGGTATTGATGTGGCGCGTATACATATGGATTTGCAGCAGGTTGAGTCTGTTCTTTTTTCTGATGAAACGGAAACTGTTCTGACAGATACGTGTATCACACTTACCCCCTCTCAGATGCAGGATGCCCATGATTCTCTGATGAAACAGGAGGTGGAGGAAGAGGGGCTTCTTGCTGTATCACTGGATGAGCCTATGGGGCGGCTTTTTACAACCTTGAGTACCAAGGGCAGGAAACCTCCGTTTTTTTTGCTGCGTATACGTTCCGGGCAGGAGTTTTGGGTAGGGGTAACCTTTACCTTTGCGTCGCCGCCATTACCGGAGCATCTTAGCCGTTTGCGGAGTTTGCGCGCGCCGCTTTTAATGGCGTTAAGCAACAGTATGCGCTACAGAGAAGTGGAGGCACTGCGCAGCCTGATTGTGCGGGAAAATTTGGAATTACGCACCCAGTTGGGGCGCAGGCCAGACAAGGAAATTATTGGGGCATCCAGTGGGCTGGAGCCTGTGATACGGCAGGCACGTCTGGCAGGCGCAACAGATGTTCCTGTGCTTGTGCTGGGGGAAACCGGAGCAGGCAAGGAAGTGATTGCCCATACGGTGCACAGTTTTTCCAGAAGGGCCGGTGCGCCCTTTATTGCGGTAAACTGCGGCGCGATACCTGCCTCCCTTATTGACAGCGAGCTGTTTGGGCATTCAAAAGGGGCGTTTACAGGCGCTCTTAAAGACCACAAAGGGTACTTTGAACAAGCCCATGGAGGCACACTTTTTTTGGATGAAATAGGGGAATTGCCCCATGCTGTGCAAAGCAGGCTTTTGCGTGTGTTGCAGGATAAGACTATTACGCGTATTGGTAACGCAAACCCGGTAGAGGTGGATTTTCGCCTTATTGCGGCAACACACAGGGATTTGCGGGCTATGGTGGCAGAAGGGACATTCCGTGAAGATTTGTATTACCGCTTACGGGTGGTGCAATTGCAGGTGCCGGCACTGAGGGAACGCAAGCAGGATATCCCTTTGCTGGTGATGCACTTTTTACAAGTGGGCGCCAAGCGTTTTGGGATTTTGCCGCCGCCTGTGGCAGCAGGGGAAATGGAGCGCCTTGTTGCCTATGACTGGCCGGGTAATGTGCGGGAATTGCGTAATGTTGTAGCAGAAGCCCTTGTGCTTATGCCACAGGGGCCTTTACTTTTCCATTTGGAAACAGACAGCACCACGCCCGAAGGTAACTGTACAGATAACGGGCCGCAAAATACGCAGGAACACGCGGAAGCCCCTGTTGTTTTGCCTACGCTGGATGAGGTGGAGTTTCGGTATTTTTCTGCACTGCTGCAAGAGTGCCACGGCAGGATTTCCGGCCCGTTTGGCGCGGCGGTGAAAGCCGGCTTAAAACCCAATACATTACGTTTTCGTCTGGATAAACTGGGTATCCCCTACGGGAAAAAACGGTAGTATGTGCTACACACCAGGCAGGAATATTTCCACACGCGTGCCGCCTTCAGGGCGTGTGTGGGCGTGTATAGTACCCTGATGGTCACTGATAATAGAATGCACAATAGCCAGCCCAAGACCTGTGCCAGCAGGTTTTTTGGAAAAATACGGTTCAAACAGGTGTTGGCTTTCTTCCGGATCAAGGCCCGGGCCATTATCATCAATACGGATACACACAGTTTTAAGCTGGGTTTCCGGCTGGGGACAAAAGGCGTGTAACCAGACCGTAGGGTTAGGGGTATGGGGCACAGTTTCCAGTGCTTCTGCCGCATTTGCCAGAATGTTCAGTATGGCGCGGTGTAAGGCGGCTTTATCCATATCCACATAGGGCAGATTGTCTTCAATTTTTAGTTTCCAGTGTATCCGCGGGGTGCTTTTAAAGAGGGTAAACACTTCTTCCAGCACAGGCTGTAAAGACGCAGGCTGGCGTTCCAGCGGGGGCAGGGCGGCAAAAGAAGAAAAATCTGCCACCATATTTTGCATACGTTCCACTTCTTTAATAATAAGATGGGTAGATTCCTGAAAAGCCGGGTCTTGTATGGCCCCGGAAAATTTGCGTTGCAGGCGCTGGGCGGAAAGTTTGATAGGTGTAAGAGGGTTTTTTATTTCATGGGCAATACGGCGCGCTACTTCCTGCCAGGCAGCCAAACGCTGGGCGCGGCTCAGGTCTGTAATATCATCAATAACAGCCACAATATGCCCTTCTTCCGCTTCTGGAAGGGAAAGGGGCTTAAGATTCACCGCGTGTATGCGTAATTTCCACTGGCGTTCTGCGCCGGCAGTGGTGGGCAGGGCAAAACTGACTTCCCGCGACCATGTTTTTTCCGGGTTTTTGTGCAGGGCGTCCAGCATTTCCTCAATCATGGTATTATAGGGTGGCCCTAAGAGTTTGGAAGGTTGTTTGCCTACCCAGGCTTTGGGGGACGTGTTAAAAATGGTGCAGGCGGCCTTGTTCATGGTGAGTATGCGGCCTTCGTCATCCAGTGTAAAAACGCCTGTGGCAATATGCTCTAAAACTGTTTCAATATACTCGTTCCGCACCTCAAGGTGTTTTCTTCTTTCTTCAAGTAATGCGTTAAGGGTGGTAAGCCTGTTCTGGCTTTCGCTTACATCCAGTGCCATACGGTTAAACGATTCCACAAGCTGGCCCAGTTCATCCCTGCCAGAGCCTTCCACCTGAAGGGGCAAGTCCCCTTTGCCCACCAGCACTGTGCCACGGGAAAGCGCTTTAATCGGGTCTGTGAGATTGCGTGAAAGGTGAAACGCTACCCATATGGAGGCAAAAATAACAATAAGACTGAGCAAGGCCAGAATAAGCGTAAAAGAAAGCTTTAACGGGGTTTTTTGCTCTTTTATCTGGGAATATTCCGCAAAACCCTGCCGTATACTGGTAAGTTTCATTAGTTGGCCGCGGCCTATGGATTCCACCAATACAAGTACGCCTGTATCCGCCGGCAACAGGGTAATAGCGTAATCCCCGGAAGGATCTGCCCAAAGCAGAGCATCCCCTGTGCCAGAAACAGGTTTCAGGTTACGTTCTATCTGTTTCCATATGGGCTCAAACGCTGGGTCAATACTCCATGTAACAGGCTTGCCTTCTACAAGAAAACCAACCAAGGGCAAATGGTATTGTTCCTGATAATCATGTATAATCAGTGGCGCATTGGGGTGTGTCCACGGGGATTTTTCCGGCAAATCCGCCAAAAGATCCAGCCCGTATCGCCCCAGACGTTCGGCGGCACTGGCGTAAAAACTTTGCCCAACATCCATGGCAGCCTGCATGGAATTTTCCACCTGGCTGGTAAACCAGTAGTCTACGCTTGTGGCCACAACTCTGTTGGACGCAAGAAACATAATAAAAACTGGTACAAATGATATAGAAAGAAAAGCCAGGACAAGCTGGGTTCTGAGTCTGGCTCCAAAAACCTTATTTTTCCGCTCTAAAAGAAGTTTGTAAACATTGCGCCCTAAAAGAAACAGCACAACAACCATTAACAGGCCTGTAAGATTAATAAGAGCCAAAAAGTACCAGGAATCTATACCAAAATACGCAATTTCTCCATAACTCACCAGAGCCATCAGGATAAGAATGCCAATGGCAATGCCAATTTCTAAACGACGTTTGCGTATTTTATTCTCAATATTAAGAAATCTGGGCATACATTCCCCTTTTTTTTATGGTATAAAATACGCCCCAAAAGTGCAAGAGCTGTCAAAAGACCTAAAGAATAGAGGAATTTTGTATAAAATTTTTTACTCTGACATATTTTGTTACGAACAGCTTTGCGTAAGGGACTTGATAAACATAGGTAAAAAGCCTAATGTGTTTTTGTTACCTGCTTTTCTTTGGTGATGTGGGTAACAATTTTATGAATCATTTATTTTGAAGGATGAAGGTATGAAAAAACTTTTTACGTTGTTGCTGGCTGCAGGTATGCTTTGCAGCGCTGCGGCACCCAGCCAGGCTGTTGAATTAAAAGTTGGCGGGACATTTGACTTCACATTCCAGCGTCTTGAGAATATTACGGACTACACCCGTCATTCCCATGATGCCGCAAAATTCTCTGCAAAGCAACGTTTGCGTGTGAATATGAACTTTATTGTTTCTGAACAGCTTTCTGCTACCTTGCAACTGCAGGTTGGCACAGGCACTTGGGGTGCCAGCAATATTGCCAAACTTAATTCCTTTGGCATGAGTGACACCCCCAACGTGACTGCCCGTCACGCGTATTTGGATTGGATTGTGCCCAATACTGAAGTGAAAGTGCGTATGGGTCTTCAGCCCTGGTATACCCCCAGCTATGTGTTTGGTTCCATCATGTTGGACGACCAGGCCCCTGGTGTGAGCATTTCTTCTCCCCTTGGTGAAAATGTGTTCGCCAGCGCCTACTGGGTCCGTGCGGAAGCCAGCAACGCTGTGGGTAATGCCCGTAGCCTGAATACCAACGCGGACTTCTTTGGCGCAGACCTTACCTACAAAGGCGAAGGTTTTGCTGTTACCCCCTGGTTTATGATTGGCGCTGTTGGGGATAAAGCCAAAACGGATATGAGCTACACAGACCCTGCCTTGCATCTCTTCGCGCCCTTTACAGCCGGGCATCGTGTAGATAACACAGGCGCCCTTGTGGCCGCCAAACCGGTTTCCAATGGCGTGGCCTGGTGGCTGGGTGTTGGTGCAGAGCTGACCCGCTTTGACCCCTTCTACCTTGCGTTTGATGGTTACT
>CAZJOG010000107.1:7208-8205 GCA_964547565.1 uncultured Desulfovibrionaceae bacterium | reverse complement strand
TGGGGCAAATGCCGTGCAGGCTGTCGGCACTGCGTACAGCGCGCTTTTTATGAGCTTGTATGCCCAGCTTTCCTGGCAAACTTTTGTTATCAGTGTATTTTTTACAAGCATGGCATTTGCGAATGGCCTTTTCCTTATATGGGCGCTCTGGCGCAGAAAAAAGGACGATTACGGCCGGGATTACTATGTTTTTGCCATAAAACACAGCGCCATCCAGGCTTGGATATGGCTTTTTACAGCCCTGCCCTTTCTTATTTACATTCTTATTTCAACACCTCCTTCTTTTTCCTATCTGCCGGCTATACCGTGGCTTTCCGTTACAGGAGTCACATATCTTTTTTACGCTATGATGGCCTTTGTGCCTCTGGCATTTATTTTCTGGCAACTTACCGGCCGGGCGCAAAACCCCTTGCAGTATAAATTTTATATGTTACTTGCCCCCTTGTTTTTATGGCTTGGAGTAAGTATTTTCTGGTTAAAACTCTGGGTATAATGGGTTTTTATGCTGCTTTGCCTAAGGCTTGGTATGGGCGCACCCAAACGCAGACTTGCTTTTTTTCTATGAAAGCGTACCATATACAGCATTGATTGTTGTATTACAGGAAGATTTCCTGTGGAGGAAATATGAAAAGTTTTGTGCGGATATTTTCCGCCTGTGGTCTTCTCAGTATGGTCTTTCTTCTGGGGGGTGGCGCTGTCCGTGCCATGAGCGCAGACGCCGACTATGATTCCCTGCGCCGTTTCAGCCAGATACTGGACATGGTTGACCAGTATTATGTGAAAGAAGTTTCCCAAAAAGAACTTATGGATGGGGCGCTTAAAGGCATGCTGCAAAGCCTTGACCCCCACTCAGACCTTCTTTCTGTAGAAGATTACGCCACTATGCAGGAAAGCAGTTCTGGCGAGTTTTTTGGCATTGGTATTGAAATTACCACAGAAAACGGCCAGCTTACGGTGCTTTCCCCCATTGACGACACCCCTGCCCAAAAAGCGGGTA
>CAZJOG010000107.1:0-7198 GCA_964547565.1 uncultured Desulfovibrionaceae bacterium | reverse complement strand
TGCGATCAGGCGATATTATTATTTCCATTGATGGTGAAATGGCCCAGGAAATGAGCCTTTCTGAAGCGGCACGGCGTATGCGTGGCCCCAAGGGCACAACAGTGGAACTTCTTGTGCTGCATAAAAATGACCAGCAGCCTGTTACTATTGCTATTACCCGTGACGCTATACCCAACAACAGTGTGAAACTGCGTAAACTGGAAGACGGTATTTACTGGCTGCGGGTTTCCCGCTTTAGTGAACGCACAGCCCAGGAAATGCAAAATGCCGTAAAACAGATGAATGCCAATGGCGAAGTCAAAGGTGTTGTGCTGGATATGCGTAATAACCCCGGCGGCATTTTTGATGCGGGTGTTAAAGTGGCGGATGCTTTCTTAAAAGATGGCACTATTGTTTCTATGCGAGGCCGCGACCGGATTGGCGAACAGATTTTTAAAGCAACCGATTCCCCGGACGACATCACCGCGCCCCTTGTGGTGCTGGTTAATGCTGGCAGCGCTTCTGCCTCGGAAATTGTGGCAGGCGCCCTTTTAGACCAAAAACGTGGCCTTCTTGTGGGCGAACGCACATTCGGCAAAGGTTCTGTACAAAACATTATCCCCCTGCCTGATGGTACAGCCTTAAAAATCACCGTGGCTTTGTATTACACGCCTAATGACATTTCCATACAGGCGGAAGGCATTGCGCCAGACTTTTATATCCCGTGGGAACAACCGCGTGAAAATGCCGATGCGCAAGGCTTTATGTTCCGCGAAAGCAGCTTAAGCCGCCACCTGAATCAGGATGGAGCCCCGACTGACGCCACCAAGCCCAAAGATTTGGCCCCCAAAACCGCGGAAGAAGAAGAAGTGGCAAACTTCCTTGTGCGGGATAACCAGCTCCGTATGGCCCTGCAACTGGTAAAAACCCTGCCAGTGGCGAGAAGCCTTCAGTAAAGTGAATAACCTCAGGCAGTTGCAGAGCCTGCTCCGCACCCAATGGGCAGCCTGGGGAAATTCCACTACCACCTTTTTTGCGCTTTTTACAGGGGCAGGTGCGGTTATGGCCGCCCTGCTCCTGCTTTTTTGTTTTGTACCGGGTAATCCTGTCTGGACAAAAGAACCTGCCCCTTTGCCCATTGTGGCAGTGCCTGAGCCTTTGCCTGCTGTGGAAAACCTGCCCCCGCGTTTTCCTTCCACAGGCGGCCAGCTGGCCCACTATTCCACCCAAGACACAGAACAAATACCCTATGTGGAAAACCCCCTTTCCTCCCTTACGTTACCGTATGCAGAGGGCCTTAACACCACCCTGCCAGACAAAACACGCCAGGCAGACACAGCCCTCTTGCAGGCCGTGGCGCGCCTGAAACAAAGTGTGGGCTTTAAAGACCTCCATATTTCCATTGTGCTTGCGGAAACGCGCGTCAGACGTAAGCCCGCGGCAGAAGGCCCACTGGAAGAAAATCTGGAAGTCTACCCATTTTTACAAATTCTTTTGTACAGGCAAAACATACCAGACAGCGCGCAACTCCCGGAAGAAAGCACAGAGAACACAGCAACAGCCAGCGTGCCTGCGCCTCCTCAAAGCCTTTCCCCGGACACTGTGCCCCTTATCCGCGCTGTATTGGAAGAAGCCTTGGATATATGGGCGCCTGAGACTACTCTTATCCAAGACAATTCCCCGCAGGGGCCCATTTTTTTTCTCCGTACAGACGGCACTGTTACCCACTGCGTAGTTTTGGCTGAACCCAACTTCCCCTCTGTGCCGCAACATACACCAGCTCTGGCCCTTATCATAGATGACGCAGGGGAGGATATGGCCCTTTTGCGCCAGATTCTTGCCCTGCCGTACCCTCTTGCGGTTTCTGTTTTGCCGGAAAGTACCCATGCGGAAAAAACCGCTCTGCTCACCAAAGCCAGCGGGCAGGAGGTTTTCTTGCACCAGCCCATGGAAGCGCGGCCGGGCTACAAACCCAATCTGCGTAATACCCTGCGTATGAACATGCAGGCCAATACTATGCAAGCGCTTCTCTGGCAAAGCCTGCTTGCTGTTCCCGGTGCGTCAGGCATAAACAACCACACAGGTTCCGCCTTTACGGCGGATGCCACTTCCGTACAAAATTTTCTGGACGCCCTGGCACCTGTTGCCCAAGTTTTGCAGAAAAATTTTATTCTTATAGACAGTTGGACAGGGCCCCAGTCTGTATTCGCCTCCATGGCGGCAGAACGCGGCTTCCCCACCTACAGGCGCAGTTTTTTTATGGATGAAGAAGCGGATGTGTCCGCCATTCTTACACAACTTGCTAAAAGTGAAAAAATGGTCAATAATGGAGAATCTGTATTGCTCATAGGGCATTTACGGCCAGCCACTGTAAAAGCTCTAAAACAATGGATTCCGCGTGTTCCTGTTGTTTTTGTTTCTGCTCTTTCACCTGTAACATTATCGGATTAGGTGATTTTATGAGACTTTTGCTTACCGGTGCATGTGGCCAGATAGGCCGCCATGCTGTTCAGCATGCCCTTGCAAGCGGGTATGATGTGCGCATTTTTGACCTTGGGATTCCTGTTAATAAAGAAATACATGCCAAACACTTCCCCCAGGTGGAAGCTGTCTGGGGTGACATTACGGCGTACGATGACTGCCTTACCGCCACCAGGGATATAGACGCCTGCGTGCACCTTTGCGCCCTTATCCCCTTTGCCGCCCACACAGGCCAACACGCAGAACGCAACAAAGAACTTGCGTATAAAGTTAATGTGGAAGGCACCCGCAATATGCTGCGCGCCATGGAGGCCAGCCATGCCGGCAAGGAAGCGACAACCCGCTTTGTGTTTGCTTCTTCCGGCGCTGTATACGGCGTAAGTGATGCCGTGCGCCGTGTGGGGAACACCCTGAACCCGGGGAATGACGAATACGCCCAGCATAAAGTGGAAGGCGAAACTTTGGTGCAGGCTTCCAATCTCAATTGGACTATCCTGCGTATTTGCTGCGGTGTAACAGGCGAACCTAAAAAACCCTTTGTGGCTACGCCAGAAACCCTTTCCTACCGCGCCCTTAAAACCATGGTAGAATTTGGCCATGTGGAGGATATAAGCCTTGCGTTTGTCAAATCTGTGGCATGTGCAGGCTGTGAGCACAAAATTCTCAATCTTGGCGGCGGGCCTGCCATGCAAACAACGCATGGTGATTATGTGCGTATGAATTGCGAAAAAGCAGGCATACCCATGCCCGATGCTTCCATTTTCCCGGAAAAAGGCCAGGGCGCATGGGCAGATTCAGAAGAAAGCCAGCGCCTCCTGCAATACCAGCGCCATACACTCAAAGATCTTATGTAAGAGGGAACATTATATTGTTCCTGGATGTTCTTTTGGTGCAATGGGCATAACCGCAAGCCTCATGCCCATTGCACCAAGAATAGCCTGAAAGCTCCGTAGTGCAGGGTTTCCACTGGGCGATAAGGTGCGATACAGTGTTTTGGGATTAAGTTTGGCACTTTCTGCTACGTCCTTCATACCAAAAGCCAGAGCAAGGCGGCGCAAGGCAAGCATAAGCTCCTCCTGGTCGCCATCTTCCATTACAGCACTCAGATACTCTGCAGCATATCCCGGGTCTTTCTTAAAGCTTTCTGCAGTAGCATCTTCATGTGATTTATGGGGTATGCTCATAAGAATTCCTCCTCAGGCGACGTAAATAGTCTGCTTTACAGGCAACCGCCCTGTTTATATCTGCATTCTGGGTGCGTTTGTCACCTCCACAGAGAAGCACAATTACTTGTTTTCCATGCTGGAGATAGTATACTCTATACCCCGGTCCCACATCCACACGCATTTCTGAAACACCATCCCGGCAGACTTTGCAGTCACCAAAATTACCCATCCCTGAGCGGTCAATACGACGCAGTATAGAAATTTTGGCGTGGTTATCCCGCAGAGAATCCATCCACTGCTGAAACAAATCTACACCATCTTCAGTGAGGTAATGCACTATTTCCATGGGGAGATAGTAGCTTTTAAGCGAAAAAAGTCAAGGGAAATGCTTTAACAGGAAAAATTCTTTGTTTGACGCACCGCACACGCCACAAAGTTTTTTGCCCAATGGGGCACAGAGGGCGCAAAAAGGTGTGTGTAGGAAGCGAATACATTTTTATACACAAGCCCATCTTTATACACATTGTTTTGTTTACCCATGCCGTGGCCGGCAAGTAAGGTAAGCGCAAACAAGGTTTCCGGCGGGTATTCTGCCCGGGAATAATGGAATTCATGCCCGCGCCACACACAACCAACAGGATGAAAGGCATTGGGCATATCTGTTTTGGCTTCCACATAGCCAAGGCCTTGGGGTTTGGGGAAAAAACGGGTGGAAACAGGCAGTATCCCCGCCATTGTGTGTGTTTTTTGCAACATACTAAGGGATGTAGCCAAAACCATAAAACCACCGCATTCCGCGTAAACAGGTTGGCCAGATTCTGCCATTTCTCTGATACGGGATAAATGGGGGCTTTGGGCAATAATACCTGCAAAAAGTTCTGGAAAACCACCCCCCAGATAAAGACCATCCACATGGGGCCATGGCTTGGGATTAAGCAGAGAAAGTTCCACCAGCTCTGCCCCTGCCCTTTCCAGTGCTTTCAGATTTTCCTCATAATAAAACCACAGGGCATCATCCCGTACATAGCCTATGCGGCATACAGGCGTTTTCTGCGCGCCATTATCCCCGCATACTTGCCAAAAATATTCTGTGTTGGCCTCGGCACCCGCTGTGCCTAGGATGTCTGGCCTGCCTGAACTGTCTGGCGCATCCATGGGCTTTGTGTCCTGCGCAAGGTCAAGTAAGGTCTCAATATCGGCATGCTGGCGCACAAGAAGGGCCAGAGCGTCTAAAAGTTTTTCTGTTTCTTCCCTTTGGGTGGAATTTTGCGAAAGGGAAAGCCCCATGTGCCTTTCCGGCAGGGGGTTGTTTTTTTGGCGTGGTAAAGCGCCAAACACAGGCACATCCGTATACATTGCAAGAGCCTGCCGCACCTGTGTTTCGTGCCTGGCGCTCCCCATATTATTGAGTATAACCCCGGCAAGATTCCCTTTTTCTGTAACAGACTGGAAGTTATGGACACCTTGCACAATGGCAGCGGCTGTTCGGGTCATTTTGCTGCAGTCCATGGCAAGAATAACCGGTATATCCAAAAGGTGGGCAAGGGCCATAGTGGAACAACTGCCCTGCACATCCCTACCGTCAAAAAGGCCGCGGTTACCTTCCACAAGGGCAATATCCGCCTTAGCTTCTGCAAAACCGGACATAAAAAGCGCTTTAAGGCAAATGTTGTTTAAAAAAAACGGGTCCAGATTACTGACAGGCCGCTGGCCAGCAAGGGCAAGCCAGGCGGCGTCAATATAATCCGGCCCTTTTTTATACACTTTAACGGCAAGGCCCTTTTGTTGCCATGCGCGTGTAAGCCCCAGAGAAAACAGTGTTTTACCACTGCCACCTGAAAGACCTGCTATAAGAAGACGGGGTATATCCATAATGCACCCTTCCCCAACAGGTTCTTTTTATTTCTTTTTTCCACCGGTTTGGTAGCGTTTAAGGGCAGAAAGTTCTGCTTTACGCAGGCGCAGGGAGACAGGAGTTACTTCCAAAAGTTCATCTTCACGCAAAAAGTGCAGTGCCCATTCCAGTGTCATAGGCCGCACGGGGGTAAGGATAATATTTTCGTCCTTGCCAGAGGCGCGCAGGTTGGTGAGCTTTTTTTCCTTGGTGATATTCACATCAATATCATTGTCGCGGTTATGTTCGCCCACAACCATACCTTCGTACACAGGGTCACCGGGCACAACAAACAGGGTGCCGCGCGGTTCCAGGTTATAAATGGCGTATGCCACGGCATTACCTGGGCGGTCAGCCACAACAGAGCCTGTCATACGGGTGGCAAATTCGCCCCGCCAGGGTTCGTACCCAACAAGGGAGGAGTTCATAATGCCTGTGCCCTTGGTGTCTGTAAGAAATTCGTCTCTATACCCAATAAGGCTGCGGGAAGGTACAGAATAGGTAAGGCGCACGCGGCCTGTGCCATGGTTAACACAGTTGAGCATACGGCCTTTGCGGTAGGAGACTTTTTCTGTCACAATGCCCATAAAACATTCATCGCAGTCAACATACAGTTCTTCGATAGGCTCAAGGGTCTGGCCCTCTTCTTCACGCAGAATAACTTCCGGCCGGCCTACAGTAAGTTCAAAACCTTCGCGGCGCATGGTTTCCACAATAATGGCCATCTGGAATTCTCCGCGGCCTTTCACAATAAAGCTGTCTTTGTCTTCAGAATCTTCCACGCGGATAGAAACATTACGCAGGGCTTCTTTTTCCAGACGTTCGCGTATTTTGCGGGCCTGCACAATTTTGCCTTCGCGGCCTGCCAGAGGGGAGGTATTAATAGAAAAGCGCATGGCAACAGTGGGTTCGTCCACAGTGATGCGTGGCAGGGGCATGGGGGCTTCTTTGGTGCAGACCGTATCGCCTATGGTCACTTCGTCCATGCCGGCCAGCACCACAATATCGCCGGCTTCCGCTTCTTCCCTGTCCACAAGGCGCAAACCATTATAGGACTGTATTTTGGTGGCACGCAAGGGCACAGGGAGAGAATTTTCGCCAATACGCACCAGAGAATCCTTGGTGCGGGCCGTGCCGGAGTGGATACGTCCAACGGCAAGGCGGCCCAGATAATCGGAATAATCCAGGTCGGAAACCAGCATACGGAAAGGTTCGCTTGGGTCATACGCCGGGGCGGGGATATGGGAAAGAATAGTTTCAAAGAGGGGGGTAAGGTCAACGCGCGGGTCATTTTGGTCACGCATAGCCACACCATCTCTGCCTATGGCATACAGGACGGGAAATTCCAGTTGTTCATCCGTGGCGTCAAGGTCAATAAAAAGGTCGTATAATTCGCCAAGCACTTCGCTTACGCGGGAGTCTTTACGGTCAATTTTGTTCACAACGGCAATAACAGGCAGCCCAAGTTCCAGAGTTTTGCGCAATACAAAGCGGGTTTGCGGCAGGGGGCCTTCTGAGGAGTCTACAAGAAGGATAGCGCCATCTGCCATAGAAAGCGCGCGCTCCACTTCCCCGCCAAAGTCTGCGTGGCCTGGGGTATCAATAATATTTATGCGCACATTATTCCAGGTAACCGCACAGTTTTTGGCGGCAATAGTAATGCCGCGTTCTCTTTCCA
>CAZJOG010000106.1:0-8256 GCA_964547565.1 uncultured Desulfovibrionaceae bacterium | reverse complement strand
TGTTTTTCTTCGCTTGTCCAGTATTGTTTGTCACGAAGATAGGTATCGTATTCGCTTTTGCACATGCCTTCCAGAGCGGCGCCGTCTGGCAGAGCGCGCAGGCGGTCAAGGAAACCTTCGTCCGTAAAGAACTGGTCTACACTGTAGTGGTACAACTCGTCGCAGGCAAAGTGGAAGTTGTCAAAACCGCGGCTGAATATAGCTTTGGCGTAACTGCGGGCAAACCCTGCTTTGTCCATAAACATAACAAGGGAGTTGTAGGCCATGGCTGTGTCTACACCTGTGCCCCAGCAAAGGTCGGCTATGGTGGTATCTGTGGGGCGTAAAGGCGCCCAGCCTATGTCCTGCAAGGTGTAACGACCGGTCATCATGGCGCGGCGCACAGGCAGGGTGGGCATATTTTCCCCGTATGCCTGTTCAAAAAGCACACCTTCTTTTGCAAAGCGGTCAATGTTGGGGGTTTTGATCCAGTCATTCCCGTAGCACCCTGTGTAGTTGTGCTGCCATGAGTCAAACATCATCACAATGGCGTTTTTAATGTTTTTCATTCTTTCTCCAGTTTGTTGTTAAAATGCAAGAATAGCTAAAAGTGGGCGGTCTTGCCGCGTACTCCCCAGAAAGGAAGAAGCGCAATACCCATATAAAGCACACCCATGCCCAGAGCGACAAAGAACGCGTAATGCCAGGGGAATGTTCCAAGTGCCTGACCAAACTCGAAGGGCGTAAAAACAATGGTGAGTGGCAGTAAAAGCATACCGCAGACTCCCTGCAAACCTATTTCAAAAGGAACAGGGCAGCGCAGCTCTGGGTCAATCATACGCACAAGCACAATACCGGATGTAACAGTGCCTGTGGCATTACCCAAAATGGCAACAAACCTGTGCAGGGCGTAATCCTTAAGCTTGCGGCAGCAAATCCATAAGACCAGCACAGTGACCAGAGTGCCCAGAATGGAAAGAATAATAAGAATAGCAAGATAGTCGTTAATAGCCTTTATTTCTACTGCCAGCAAAGCGCCCACAGCCATAAAGTCTACAATAAATCCCAAAAGACGGGAGTGCATGTCCTGGCTGAACAAATGCCCGATTTTTAACACACGCTTCATCAGCAGTTCTTTCACCACAAGGCCAATGGGCAGGCAAAAACAAAAGGCAAAAAGACCCCATGCCATACCTGTGACATTACCCGGGAAAACCATACTAAACAGGGTGATAATACCATACGCCAACCCATACACTAAAAAGAGCAAAACTGCCTGGAAAGAAAAGGTGTCTATATTAGAGCTTATAAAGGTAAGGCAACCACCACTGGGGCCGCATTCCACCTCATACACACCCTTCAGTTCATTTTCCGGCACTTCGCCTTCCACAATAATGCCGGTTTTACGCATAAGCAGGGACGTAATGGGTACACCCACCACCACCGCGGCCACATAGCCCATAGCGGCAAAAGCAAGGCCAAGTGGCACCATACCTGCTACCCCCGCCTGCTCCCAGACGGCGCCTATAGCCAGAGCTGCGCCCGGGCCCTGCGAGAACCCGCGGTTAAGCAAAATACCTGCACTTTCAAACAAATTGGTATCAAATATATTGTTCCAGGCAAAAATAGTGCCCATACCTATGACACTTTGGAAGGAAGCGGCCGCCCCAATGGTAAATAAAAGCCAAAAGCTCATTTTAATAATTTTACCTGGGGTAGAACCTATGGAATTGCCAAAACCAGAAAGACCAAAACAACAAAAAGACAAAGCAAAAAGGTGAAACACCACGGCAGACATAACATACGCATTGGGTCTTAAAGGCCCCAGAACGTCCAAAAGTCCAAGGTTAATAACAATGGCGCCAATAATACCCCCGCTCATACAGGCAGGTACCATCCACTTACGCATAACAGGCACTTTGGCACGCAACACAACGCCTACAACAAGAAAGACGGCCATCCAGAAAAAAGCGACAAGAATCTCAAAAGGATATGGAGCCTGACCTACCTGTCCCATACAACCTCCTGTTGTCAGAGTGGGCATATTTTTTCATACGCAGTGTGCAGAAAAGGAGAAAAAAACAGCTTTAAGCACTATACGCAGCTTGTTTTCAGGGCGCTCATATACTCCTGCAAAACACGGAGCATATCTTCCGCCACGGAGGGTTTTTCTTTGATAATGTTGTGAAGCTGGAAGGGATCTTTTTTGCGGTCAAAAAGCTGATCCCCTTCTGGCACCTCAATTTTTGCACCCGGGGTGCATGTCCACTGGTCGGCCCCGTCTACAGTGGCGGCAGATTTATACATAGCCATGGCTTCGTTAATATCCACATTACTGGCTATGGTATTTTGTTCCATAAAAGCTTCTGCGCCTTCCACACCGTCCATCATCATACGGGTCATACCAAACAGGCTGTTTGCGTCTTCCTTGCCCACCACCCAGTGGATAAAGGTGTAGTCTTCCGTGTACATAGCCCAGGCAGATCCATAATAGCCGGAAATGACAAAGTCGCGGATTTTATTGGTTCTGCCTGTCATTAAAGGCCAAAGGTCTATACTGTGCATGCCCGTGGTGGGCAGGCCCAGCCAGTTGCTTACTGTGGCCGTGATGTCAAAGTTTTGCACAAGGCCGTTTATGCGTGTGCCTGCTGGCAGGCCCGGGGCTTTGATAATAAGGGGTATATGCACCAGTTCTTCGTAGGGCCAGGGGCGGCACTTACGCATAATACCGTGGCCGTGTTCGCCATGGCCAAGAGGTTCGCCGTGGTCAGAAATAAGCACCATCATGGTGTTGTCCCACAGGCCTAGCGCGCGTACATTGTCTGTAAGATAGCCAAACCATGTATCGCACATGGTCACTTTTTCCGCGTACAACATGCGGATATGGTGGAGTTCCCTTTCTGTAAAATATTCGTCCACATCGCCCATAATAGGCACAAACATATCCGGCCCTTCATAATCCGGGTCATACGGGCAGGGCATGTCTTTATTGTATACAGAGGGGGGATCCCACGGTTCGTGCGGGTCAAAGCTGTCTATCCACAGATAAAACGGGTGGTTTTTATCCGCATGTTTCAGGTATTGCACAGCCATTTTCATCACCTGCGCCACATTCTGGTCTTCATCGGTTTTCCAGTACTGGCGGTTTTTCAGGTAACAGCTTATTTCGTCCAAAAATGGGGTAAGCAGGTCTGATTTACTGTCCTGCGTCAGGATATCAATTTGTTTTTTAGAAAGATATTCCAGTGGGTTGTGGTGATACAGTTCGTCTTTTGCGTAATGGGAGTGATCGCCTTCATGGCCGTGTAAAAAGTACACTTTATCAAAGGAGCGGGTATAGCCAAATTTTGGCAGACGATACATGGGGCAGTCAAAAATAATGGCTGTGTCAATGCCTGTGCCCCAGCAGTTATCCGCTATGGTGGTGTCCACCATACGGATAGGGCTCCAGCCGGTTTCGTGCAGGGTGTGGCGGCCTGTGTGCAGGGCGCGGCGCACGGGGATGGTGGGCATACCTTCGCCATAGGCGTTTTCAAAAAGCACGCCTTCTTTTGCAAAGCGGTCTATGTTGGGGGTTTTGATCCAGTCATTGCCATAACAACCGTTGTAATTAAATTGCCAGCTATCCAGCATGACAACAATGGCGTTTTTTACATCCTTCATCTTCATCTCCCTGTTCGTAAAAAGGTAAGTAGAAAGAGTAAACTAAGGCAGTGTTAAAGGAATTATGCTAACTGTATCTCCCTGTTTTTCTGTGTTACACCCCATTATTAAAGCTTTTTTGGGGAAGAGGAAGGGAGGCGGTGGAAAGGCGGAAACCCTTGTTATTCACATGTTCTTCACAAAAACGGTTTTCTCCTTCCCCCAACATTTTCCCCCTGCCTCTCCTTTTTTTCCTGTTAACTTGCGGCAAGGTCGGACATAAAGAGCCGCAGTTGCTTGTAGAGTTTTTCCGCCACATCAGGGTGTTGTGTTATCACGTTTTTGAGTTGGAAGGGGTCTTTTTTCCTGTCATACAGTTCGTCAGAAGCGGGGACAATAAGGGCGGCACCGGGGGTGCAAGTCCACTGTTCTGCGCCGTCCAGGGTGGCAACAGCCTGGTGGCGGGAGAAGGCGTCTTTGTTTTCATCGCGCTCAATGCCCACAATATCCTGCTGCTTGCTCATATCCACACCGCCACTGGTGGCAAGATAGCCAGAGACAGACTCTATATTTTTGGAGGTATCGTCCATCCATGCGCTGGTAGCTTTGTCATTTTTTGTCCAGTGGATGTACGACCAGTCTTCCGTGTAAATGGCGGCAGAGGCTTTGGTGTAGCCGGCAATGGCAAAGTCACGGATTTTGCTTGCTTCGCCGCGGCAAAGGGGCAAGAGAGACTTGCCGTGCATATCCGGGTGAACACCAATGCCCAGCCAGTCGCACACTGTGGGGGCCACATCTACAGACTGCACAAACGCGGGGATACGCTGGCCGGCTTTAATACCGGGGGCGCGCAGCAACATGGGGGTATGCACCAGTTCTTCATACGGCCAGGGGCGCACTTTACGCATAATGCCGTGACCGTGTTCGCCATAACCAAGGGGTTCACCGTGGTCAGACACCATCATAATAAGGGTGTTTTCTTCCAAACCAAGGCGGCGCATGGCGTCCAGCAGTTTGCCAAGGTGGGTGTCACACACGGTGACAAGTTCTGCATACAGGGCGCGGATATGCACAAGGGTGCGTTCATCGTACACGCCGTCGCAGTCACCCAGGAAAGGCAGGAAATCTTCCTTGCCTTTGTAGTCCGGGTCATACGGGCAGGGGAAGTCCATATAGACGGAAGGCGGGTTCCACGGTTCGTGCGGGTCAAAACTGTCTATCCACAGATAAAACTGTTTGTTACGGTCCACCTGCTCAAGGTATTCAATAGCTTTTTTGATGGTGCGGGCAACGTAACGGTCATCTTCTGTTTTCCAGTACTGGGCCTGTTTAAGGTAGCTGGTAAGTTCGTCAATCTGGGCATCCACCACTTGCGGGCCGTATTGTTTGGCTGCGCCGGCGCGGACGGAGTCTGTCATAAAGTCATTGGGGTCAGCGTGGAAAAGCGGATCTTTTTCATAATAATAATGGTCCATTTCATGGCCGTGGGTAAACCATACCTTGTCAAAGCCGCGGGTGTAGCCAAATTTGGGCTGGCGGTACATGGGGCAGTCAAAAATAATGGCTGTATCAATGGGGCGGCCCCAGCAAAGGTCGGCTATGGTGGTGTCTTCCATACGCAGGGGGCTCCAGCCGGTTTCATGCAGGGTATAACGGCCTGTGTGCATGGCGCGGCGGCAGGGAATAGTAGGCAGACCCTCTGTGTAGCAGTTTTCAAAAAGAACACCTTCACGCGCAAGGCGGTCCATGTTGGGTGTTTTAATCCATGTGTTGCCGTAACAACCCAAATAATTGTGCTGTAAACTGTCAAACATAATAACTATGGCGTTTTTCATCGGGCATGCTCCTTATTTTAGATGTAAATTTAATACATTAAAGCAAGGGTTGTGCCAAAAATAACACGTTAATATATTGGGCAGTTAGAAAAAACAAAACCTACGACCATGATATTTCATGGCCGCAGGTTCGTGGTTTTTTGCAAAATCCACTATTTACAGTGGTTCTGGAGGAGGGGAAAAACGTACGGTTTTCCCCCGGAACTCTATGCCAAGTTTTACCATTTTACTGCGCAGTGTATTAGGGTGCATGCCCAACAACGTGGCGGCACCCTTAGGGCCTTCTATACGGCCGCGGGTTTTTTCCAGCACAATACGGATATAACGGCGGGTTTCTTCATCCAGACTTGGCCAGTCGGAAACATCCACCATCACTTTCCCGGCAAGGGAAACAGGGGCATCCCTGCCGGTATTTTCTCGGGAAGGAAAAGAAAATTGGCCAGTTGTCCCCATAGCAGACCCTGGGGAAAGCGCGTTATGGGCGGTAGTGATGCCAGAGGAAGAGTCAGACGGAAGAACAGGCGCATACAAAGGCCGCAGGGGATCTGGCGGCACAGCGGAGGCAAAATCCGCCTCTATACCTGCCGAAGTCGGCAAGGGCGGTATACCCGAGGCAAGGCTGCCGGGCAGCAAAAGAGCGCCCAATGCCTCACGCTTGCTTTGTTGGCTGGGAGAAGAAAGGCGCTGGGCGGGCAGGTCAAACTGTATTTTCCCGCAGGTAGAACCCACGCGGCCGGAAATAAGCGCGTGTTCCACCACATGCTCCAGCTCCCGCACATTGCCGGGCCAGTCGTACAGGCACAGTTTAATAAATTCGTCCGCGCTTGGCCCCTGCGTGAGGGTAAGGCCCATTTTTTTGGCGTATTTGACAATAAAAAAATGGGTAAGGGGCACAATATCCAAACGGCGCTCCCGCAAGGTGGGCACCTGGATAGGGAAGGCGTTAATACGGAACCATAAATCGCGGCGGAAGGAACCGTCTTCCACCATTTGCAAGAGGTCACGGTTTGTGGCAGCCACCACACGCACATCAATTTTAACAGGCCGCTGGCCACCCACCCGGGTTATTTCTTTCCGCTCCAAAACCCGCAAAAGGCGCACCTGCGCGGAAAGGGAAAGCTCCCCTACTTCATCTAAAAAAAGTGTACCCCCGTGTGCCTGCTCAAAAAAACCGGCATGGGCGTTAGCCGCGCCTGTAAATGCCCCGCGCTCATGGCCAAAAAGTTCGCTGTCCATCAGGCTTTCCGCTATTGCCCCGCAGTTCACCACCACAAGCGGATAATGACGCCTTGTTGACTGGCTGTGCAGGGCGCGCGCCACAAGTTCCTTGCCTGTGCCAGTTTCGCCCATAACAAGAACCGTGGTATCACTGCCCGCCACCTTCTGCACCTGTTTCCACACCTGCGCCATAGCGCTGCCCTGGGTAAGCAGGGGCAAATCTTCCTCTATATCCACAGGATTATCCGGCTGGGAGGAAGCAGGCAGCATATAGGATAAAATACCGGAAAACGGGGTGAGAATACTAAGCAGAAACTCCCCTTCCTCAGGGGTAAAAGCGTCCGGCTGTTCAGAAAAAAGGCTGCAGTAAAAGCTGACGGTCTCTTTCATAATAAGGCGTACAGTCAGGATACTACGTATTTCGTCGTACCGTTCTACAAGCCAGGTATCCGACTTGCCTTCCTGGCGTTCGGATATAATACTAAACGCAGGGGTTTCCGGGTTGTTGACAAGAGCTTCCGGCATATCACGGAAATCCATATACCGTTTCTCCAACAGGAGAACCTGGCCATCTCTGGTAATTTCCACCAATGGCAAAACCGCACCTGTACCAATATCCACATAGCTGGCATGGAGCACATCCACCTTTACGGATCTGGAGCGCAGTTCTTCAAATAAATAGGAAAATGATTCGTAAAGTTCGGCACGCTGGTATATGGCCAGCATAGTTTTACTGATACCCTGGGCAGTTTTCACACTCTCGCTATCACGGGGAAATGGCATGCGAACCTCGGGTAAGAGGAAAAAAATGTTGGTTTAACATACGAAAAAACAACTCTTGTGTCAAACAAGGCAGGGTGGACGCAAAAGTAACCCACCCTGCCTGTATGTGTGTATTCTTAGCTTACGCGTAAATCATTCATAAATTCACGCAGTTTTCTGTACAAATCTTCCCCAATTTTGGGGTATTCCTTAATAAGGTTTTTCAGCTGGAAGGGGTCTTTTTTGCGGTCATACAGTTCGTCTTCTTCCGGCACAATAATGGCGCTGCCGGGGGTGCATGTCCACATTTCCTGACCATCCAGAGTGGCGGTTTGTTTGTGTCTGGCGAAGGTGCTGGAGTCTACCATCTTGGAGGCATCGCCCGCGGTTTTAGCACCAGTCTGCGCAAGAGCGGTGCTGACTTCTTCCATGTTTTTCTGCGAGTCTGCGGTGAAAGACATGTCGTTTCTGTCAGAAGCTGTCCAGTGGATATAACTCCAGTCATCTGTATAAATAGCGGCAGAAGATTTGTAGTAGCCGGCTATGGAAAAATCACGCACTTTGTCTTTTTCCCCACGGCACAAGGGTAAAAGAGAAAAGCCATGCATATCCGGGTGAACACCAATGCCCAGCCAGTCGCACACTGTGGGGGCCACGTCTACAGACTGCACAAACGCCTTAATACGCTGACCGGCTTTAATGCCGGGGGCGCGTAAAAGCATGGGGGTATGCACCAGTTCTTCATACGGCCAGGGGCGCACTTTGCGCATAATACCGTGGCCGTGTTCGCCATAGCCAAGGGGTTCGCCGTGGTCAGAAA
>CAZJOG010000105.1:0-8287 GCA_964547565.1 uncultured Desulfovibrionaceae bacterium | reverse complement strand
CGCCAAAATGGCCACCACAGCTTTGTCCAGGTGGCAAAGGAAATTGCGCGCCGCTGCCAGCAAAAAGTACAGGGAGCGCAAGCCCAATATGGCGAATATATTAGACGTGTAAACCAGGAAAGGCTCCTGGGTAATGGCAAAAATTGCAGGCACAGAGTCAAAGGCAAACATCACGTCTGCCAGTTCTATAGCAATAAGGCACAGGAAAAGCGGGGTTGCCATAAGTTTACCCGCATGGCGGATAAAAAAATCATGCCCGGAAAGCTGGTTGTGCACAGGCATAAGTTTGCGGGCAGTACGCACAGACCAGTGGTCTGAGTAGTCCTCCACTTCCTGATGGCCTTTGGCAATGGTTTGCGCCATTTTCCACGCACTCCAGAGTACAAAAAGACCAAAAGCCAAAAGCGCCCATGTATCAAACACAGCTAAAAGACCAGCGCCCGCTGCTACAAAAATAAGCCGGAATACCAGTGCGCCAATAATACCATAATAGAGTACACGGTGCTGGTATTTATCCGGTATGCCAAAATTGGCAAAAATAGCCATTATAACAAAAAGATTATCCACTGAGAGGGATTTTTCCAGCAAATATCCTGTTAAAAAGAGTGATGCATCATTGCCGCCATGGGTTTGCCAGATAAATACGCAAAATCCAAGGGCCAAAGCTATCCAGAACACAGACCAGAGGGCTGCGTTTTTAACCGATATTTCCTTGTCATTACCGTGGGCCTTTAAGTCTACAATCAGCGCCACAACAACAAGAACAAAAAATATCCCGACAAAGGAGAGGGAGTATGTTCCTATCATATAAACCTTAAGAGTAAAAAGTATAAAGAAAAACACGCACAGGCAGTATACAGCCGCGTGTTACGGAAATAAGAATTCCCTGCAGAAAAAGCAAGGGTTATTCCTTTCCATTTTTGCACAATTGCACATAGGCCTCATAGGCCTTCCTCAATGGGGATTCCAGAGGCATAACCTCTAATAATCCCCCTATATTATGCGGTTTTTCTATAGGTAATGGGAATATTTTAGGCCGCTCCCAGGGGGTGTCCAGCGGCTTTTTACCCATTAGCAAGTGAAATTCCACTTTATGGAAAAAGGGCACAACATCTGAACCAGATTCACCATGGGCCAAAAAAGCATTTACCTGCTCCAAAATTTCCGGCGCGGCATAGGTAAGTTCCTGAAGGAGCATACTATCCTCCGCACCTACCAGTAAAATGTCTTTTCTGTGGCCCAATGGCATGGCACCCTGCGCCCATTCGCCCAGCACGTTTTCCCAGTTGGCCCAAAGGGCTGTAAGGCGTGCTTTGCCGGGGTCCCCTGTTTTTTCAGCAAAAGCTGGCATCCATTTTTCCAGCATGCTGCCAAGGGGCAAGGGTGTTGCCTGGGGTTCTCTCTTCCCTTTTTTCTTATTCGCCATGCCTTCCCTATACCTCTTTTCCCCTAAGCCGTACAGAGGTTTTTTTTCAAGAAAAAAGGCAAAGACAAACAGATAAATTTTTTTTCCTTAATCCGGATTAATCCGCATCTGGTATGCCCCAATTCCTCTTTTCCCCAAATTAAGGAAAAAAAGTTTTCCTTGTATTCTGTGAAGTTGAAGATAATATGTTGAAATTTCTATGCTTATTTTCGTGGAAATATTTTTAAACATAGTCTAGAGTGGGCTTCGCGCGATTTTGACCCCTATCTTGTAACGCGCCTTTTTTCCAGAACCTTTAACACCTTGGAAATGCCATGCTCGCGAAGACTCTACCCTTGCCCGCGGATTTGCCCGCCGTTACCCTTACCCCCAATGCTGAGCTTGTTCTTGCCAAACGCTATTTTACCAAGGCAGAAGACGGCACGCCTGTTGAAGACAGCCGCAGCCTTTTCTGGCGGGTTGCTTCCACCATTGCCCATGAGGAAACCAGCTACCCCAATTCCTCCTGGGAAGAAGAGGCTCTTGCCCGGGCCTTTTACGGCCTTATGGCCAGTGGTACGTTTTTGCCTAACTCCCCCACGCTTATGAATGCCGGGCACCAACTGGGCCAGCTTTCTGCCTGTTTTGTGCTGCCAGTTGGGGATTCTATTGAAGAAATTTTTGACGCCGTTAAATACGCGGCTATGATCCATAAATCCGGCGGAGGCACTGGTTTTTCCTTCTCCCGCATCCGCCCCAAAGAGTCCCGCGTAGGCTCAACGGGCGGCGTGGCTTCAGGCCCTGTTTCCTTTTTACGCATTTTTAATACAGCCACAGAACAAATTAAACAGGGCGGCACAAGGCGCGGGGCTAACATGGGTATTTTGCGCATTGACCACCCTGATATCCTGGAATTTATTTCCGCCAAAGAAAAAGAAGGGGAATTTAACAACTTCAACCTTTCTGTAGGCCTTACGGAAGCCTTTATGCAGGCTGTGGAAGCCGGGGAAAACTATCCCCTTGTGGCGCCTAACAATGGCGAAGTACGCGGCTACCTGAACGCGCAGGAAGTGTTTTCTCTGCTGGTGAACAAAGCCTGGGCCAGCGGCGACCCCGGCATTGTGTTTCTGGACCGCATAAACCGCGATAACCCCACACCTGACCAGGGCGAAATTGAATCCACCAACCCCTGCGGCGAACAGCCCCTTTTGCCTTTTGAAGCCTGCAACCTTGGTTCTATTAACCTTGCCCATTTTGTAAAGCCCAAAAATGGTGTGGTAGATCCCCACGCGCGTATTGATTTTGATAAACTCCGCCATGTTATCCATCTGGCAGTACGCTTTTTGGACAATGTGATAGACGCCTCCCGCTTCCCCCTGGATAAAATTGAAGAAAAAGTCCATACAAACCGGAAAATAGGCCTTGGTGTTATGGGCTTTGCGGATATGCTTTTTCTTTTGGAAGTGGGCTATGATACACCCACGGCCCTTTCCATTGCAGAAAATATTATGGAATTTATCCAAAAAGAAGGCCGCGTTGCTTCCCACCAGCTTGCAGAAGAAAAAGCCCCCTTCCCCGCGTTTGCCACCTCCACTTACGCCCAAGCTGGTTTTGAGCCTTTGCGTAATGCCACCATCACCACCATTGCGCCTACGGGGACACTGTCTATCCTGGCCAACTGCTCTTCCGGTGTAGAACCCCTGTTTGCCCTTTCCTTTGCCCGTAATGTTATGGATGGCGAACGCCTTATTGAAACAAACCCGTATTTTGAGCAGGCCCTGCACGATTCTAATATCCACTCCCCTGAACTTATGGAAGCCGTGGCCCAATACGGTTCCATAGCAGATATGGATGTGCTGCCCACAGCCCTGCGCGAAGTTTTTGTTACAGCTATGGATATTTCTTCTGAAGCGCACCTGCGTATGCAGGCCGCCTTCCAAAAGTTCACAGACAACGCTGTTTCCAAAACAGTCAATTTGCCTAACAGCGCCACTGTGGAAGACATTGACCATATTTATCGCCTTGCTTACACCCTGGGCTGCAAAGGTGTGACCGTATACCGCGACGGCTGCAAATCTGTGCAGGTGCTGACAACCGGCGAAGGGGATAAAAAGCAGAACGCGGAACAAAACCCTGCCAAAACCATTGTACGCCACAGGCCGGATATTGTGGAAGGATTCACCCAAAAAGTGAATACCGGCCTTGGTACCCTGTACCTTACGGTGAATGAAGTGGACGGCAAACCCTTTGAAGTGTTTGCTACCATTGGAAAATCCGGCCGCTCCATAACAGCCAAAGCGGAAGCTATTGGCCGACTGGTTTCCCTTTGTTTCCGCTCCGGCGTGAGTGTGCGGGATGTTGTGGGTCAGCTTAAAGGCATTGGCGGGGAACACCCTGTGTTCCAGAAAAAAGGCATGCTGCTTTCCATACCGGACGCCGTTGCCTGGGTACTGGAAAACCGTTATCTTAAAGGTTCTCTGCCTGTACGCGCTTCCGTGGATTTGCAAAATCCCACCTGCCCGGACTGCGGGGAAGAAATGCTTTTCCAGGAAGGCTGCCATATTTGTAAAAACTGCGGGTACAGCCGCTGCGGTTAGTTTGTTGTAATAAAAAAGAAAAACTCGAGAACACCTTGAGGACTTCCATGACCCCATACGCCCCGTATCCTTTTTACCCCGGCCCCACATCCCTGCACCCTGCCCTTGCGCCTGTTCTTGTACAGGATTTTCCCCCGCCCAGGCAGGGGCATATCTACCAGGAACTTTATGCCCGCACCTGCGCCAACATGCAGGTGCTGCTTGGCACACAAAACGATATTCTCCTGCCTACAGGGGAAGCCATGGTGGGACTTTGGGGCGCCATGAAGTCTCTTGTCCGGCAGGGTGATACTGTGCTGACTGTAGGCAATGGTGTATTTGGCGACGGTTTTGCCGATATGGCCCTTTCTCTGGGTGCCAAGGTGGAGCGTCTTTCCTTCCCCTACAACACCACCCTGTCCGCGGGGGATCTGGAACTTATAGAAGCGGCCATTAAACGCACCAAACCTCTGCTTATAACAGCTGTACACTGCGAAACACCTTCCGGCACACTGAACCCTCTGGCAGAGCTTGGCGAAATAAAAAAACGCCTGGGGGTTCCTCTGTTTCTGGTGGACGCTGTTGCCAGCATAGGCGGCGCCCCTGTAAGGGCAGACGACTGGCATATTGACGTAACCCTTGGCGGGTCACAAAAATGCCTCTCCTGCCCGCCGGATATGGGTATTCTGGCTGTAAGCGAAGCCGCGTGGGAACAGGCTGTGGAAGTGGGGTACGAAGGGTACGATGCCCTTTTGCCTTTCAGAAACGCCCTGGAAGACGTAAACAGTTTCCCCTATACCCCGCACTGGCGTGGTGTGGCCGCACTGGAAAAAGTCAGCTCCCTTCTGTTGGAAGAAGGGCTGGAAAATGTGTTCAAAAGGCATGAAAATGTGTCTTTACTGGCACAGGCCGGCCTTGAAGCTATGGGGTTGGAAATGTGGCCTGTGCGTGGGGCCATAAGTTCCCCCACTGTTACTGCCGCCAAAGTACCCCAGGGGCAAAACTGGCAGCAATGGCAGGAAAAACTGGCAGCCCACGGCCTTATTGTCGGGGGCTCTCTTGGCCCGCTGGCAGGTAAGGTTTTTCGTTTGGGCCATATGGGAACCCAGGCAGACGAAGAAAAAATGGAGAAGGCGCTTTTAGTGCTGAAAGAGTGCTTGTAGCCCAGCACGTGTAACACTTCGGAAAACCTTTCTATCTTGGGGATTTTTCATTTCCCCTTTCTTCCTTGGAACTTTGGGAGAAATATAGCATATACTGCTATATTTGCCATACGCAGATGACAAACCCTTGGCAGGGTTTGTGCCGCCCACCAGCTCGCTTTGCTTGCTGGGCGGAAAGGGCACGGAATGCGCTCACTTACGGCGCCGCAAAGCGACGCCTGTTCACTTTTCCGAGCGCTTGCTTCCGTTGTCAGCAAGCTTGGGAGAAATATAGCATATACTGCTATATTTCTCCCTTTGCTTTTTTTCTTTAACCATATACACTAAAAAGTATGTATTTGGCACTGCAAGTACGGCTCGATGGCAACAACATACAAAATGCCATTTTTCGACCATTCCAGTATTCTCTTCTGCGAGTCAGTCCATGGATAAAGAATTTGAACAATACCTGAAATCACCAGAATTTATCCAAATGTTCCACAACACGTTTCCAGGAACAATTTTTATTCTTACAGAAACAGGCCATATTGCTTACTGGAACAACAATCTGGAAAAAATATTCCATGTTTCAGATTTACCCCCTGAAGAACGTCACGCTATCACATTTGTGCACCCAGATGACAGGGAATTTTGCATGGCACGCATGCAAGATGTACTTATCCAGGGTTCACAGGAAACAGAATTTCGCTTTATTAATACCATGGGGCAACCCATTTACCAGAAAATAAGCGCTATCCGTATTCTTATAGACGAAAAACCCCATATTATTGGCTATGGAATGGACATTGACCAGTTTCGCCATAACCGCGATTTACTGGAAAAAAAGCAGCAACTTCTTGAAGAAGACCTTGCAAGGCGCGAACAAAATATCCTTTACACAGATACCCTTTTAAAGGCCGTTAACACCTGCGCCCATATTTTGCTTAAAACAACAGACGATAATTTTAACAGCGATATGCGCCGTACCCTTTCCATATTAGGCACGGCAACCGAGGTAGACAGAGCCTATATCTGGCAAAATACCGTAAAAAATAATGCGCTGTATACTTCACCACTCTTTGAATGGACAAAAGTGCAAGGTGGCGAGCAGGCAGATCTTTCTGAAGCAGGCCAGACATTTAACTGCTGGCAAGTTTTGCCTAACTGGCAACAGGCGTTTGAAGAAGGCAAAGGCGTAGACGGTTTAGTAGCCAACATGCAGGAACCAGAGGCCTCCCTGCTGAGAAGCCGCCAGGCTGTTTCCATTATGGTGCGTCCCATTTTTCTGCACAACACACTTTGGGGATTTATAGGCTTTGACGACTGCACCAATGCCCGCGCATGGAGTTATTCTGAAGAAGAAATTCTCCAGACAAGCGGCATGCTGCTTAGCGCCGCCATAGACAGGCAGCAGTTTCTGGAAGATTTGCAAAATGCCAAGGAACAGGCAGAAGCGGGCACTCTTGCAAAAAGCCAGTTTCTTTCTACCATGAGCCATGAATTACGCACACCCATGAACGCTATTTTAGGTTTTACCCAGCTTTTTGACAAAGAAGATATGCCCCCTCGCCAAAGAAGTTATCTGGAAAAAATAAAAAATGCGTCTACGGGATTACTGCGTATTATTAATGACATACTGGATATGTCCAAAATTGAAGCCCGTAAGTTTGTTATAGAAAAAAACCCCTTTAATCTGTATGAAACAGTAAACGATGCCTCTGGCATGCTCTGCGATACAGCAGGGGAAAAAGGGCTTGCGCTGCAGCTTTGTATTGACCCTTCCCTGCCGGAACTTGTGGAAGGGGATGCCATACGCCTGAACCAGGTACTTATTAACCTGCTCAGTAATGCCATAAAATTTACGTCTGAAGGTTTTGTCCATCTGGATGTTAAACCTTTGCCCCAAAACCAGCAAACAATCAAAAACCAGCTTCTGGTGCGCTTTTGTGTGGAAGACTCTGGCATTGGCCTCAGCCAGGAACAGCTGGCGCATGTTTTTACCCCATTTTCCCAGGGGGACAGCACAGTTTCCCGCAAGTTTGGCGGCACAGGGCTTGGGCTTTCCATAAGCAAGCAGCTTGTGGAACTGATGGGGGGCAGTATACAGGTAACATCAACACCCAATAAGGGGTCAATTTTTTCCTTTGTTTTACCATTCCGTGTGCTGCAGCAGGAAGAAATGCCCACTCGGCAGGAACCGGAAAAAATTCTTCTCTCCTGCCCAAAGCCCATATCCATTCTTATTGTGGAAGATAATGAAATTAACCAGGAGCTTGCCTGTGCATTTTTTGATGTTTTGGGTATACCTGCCGATGTGGCGGAAAACGGCGCAATAGCCCTGCAAATGATCAAACAAAAACACTATGATATTGTGTTTATGGATATGCAAATGCCGGTTATGGACGGTCTTGAAGCCACGCGCCAGATACGCAAAAACGCGCACTTTGCCAATTTGCCCATTATTGCCATGACTGCCAATGTTATGCAGGAAGACCGCCAGCGTTGCCTGGATGCCGGTATGGATGACCACCTGGCAAAACCTTTGAATTTGCAAAATATCCAAAAAACCCTGACACGCTGGACAGACTGCGTTTGGGAATAACATAGAATATAGTATACTATAACACAAAACCCCTGCCAATAAGCAGGGGTTTTGTGTTGAGCAGGCATATATTAAAATTACATACGGCGCAGCGCAAGCTGGGGCAGGGTATTAGCCTGGGCCAGCATGGCAACAGCAGACTGCGTCAGTATCTGATTACGGACAAAGTTGGTCATTTCTGTGGCCACGTCCACGTCAGAAATACGCGATTCCGCCGCCTGCAGGTTTTCCGCCTGTATTTGCAGGTTGCTGATGGTGTTTTGCAGGCGGTTCTGCATAGAGCCAAGGCTGGCTCGTATATTGTCCTTAGAAATAATGGCATTACCCAAAGCTGTAAGGGCATTCTGGGCCGCTGCCTGTGTGGAGATGGCAAACCCGGGGGAGGTGTTGGCGCTTTGATTCCCTACCCCAAGAGCAGACGCGGTTGCGTTGCCAATCTTCACATAATAATAGTCTTCCGCGCTGTCGTTGGCGGGGCCGAAGTGGATTTTAAGAGCACCCTTGGCTGTAAGACCAGAGCCATCGTGCGTGCCGGAAAGATTACCGTCCAGCAGTTTAATGC
>CAZJOG010000104.1:0-8289 GCA_964547565.1 uncultured Desulfovibrionaceae bacterium | reverse complement strand
ACCAAGGGGTTTTGGTGAGTGGGCATGGAAGAAGGAAATCTTCTGCCAAATTTTTGCCTTGCAATGCGTTTTGCAAATAGGCCGCTGTATACGGCATACTTGGGGGAAGCCCCTGCCCTTGCCAGCTTTTTTTCACGTACACGATTTGTGGCGCGGCTTTTGTAGCTGTGCCTTTTTTCTTGCCTACTGCTTTTTCTACTGGCCTTTCTGCTGGTTCGACTGTTTTTTCTTCTGCCCCCAAACTTCCTGGATCAGGCTGTCCACAATCTGAACATCCAACAGGCATGGAATTTTTTGGCAAAGCAGCTTTTGCACACCAGTTTGAGGGGCTCTGTGAGGCTTCAAAGGAAAAAACAGGGGGTAGGCCAACCTGTAACCAAGACGCCAAATCTACACCCAAAGCCACGGCTTCTCCCGGGTCTTTGCCTTTTGGCACTGGCCACCGTATCGCTTGGCGATAAGTAGCCTTCCACCAAGCAAAGCCTTGGGCACCTGGACGTTTGCCCTTTTCATCTGGGGTATCAAAATCCAATGCCACCAAAATGCACAAGCTTTCCAGCAAAGCGGCATGGGCAAAAGCATCTGGCTTGCCCATGTTTGTACCCACTGCCAGCGCACCTATGGCAAGGCCAGCTTGCCGCGCCGCATACACACAAGCCATTGCGTCCAGCTCACTTTCCACCACCACAAAGCCTTGGGAATGCGGAGGTGCGATAAAAAGCGGTGCCATGCTGGAACCACTTACCACCGCAAATTTCATATCGGGCAGGAAGCGCTCGCGGTCAGCTTCCGGGCGGCGTATGCGTAAACGCTGCACATTGCCCATTTCATCCAACATGGGGATAACAAGGCCACGGGGAATCCAAAGCTTTTTGACCTTGCCGTTTTCTTTGTTTTTCTGTTCAGGCAAACCCCATGCTGCACGATCGCGGTAGTAACAATCCGTGCGTTCACCATTTTTGCGCTTTTCTCCGGGCAAAAAACCAAGGTGAAAAAAATCCACCGCATCCCTGTCAAGACCACGCCGCGCCAGTTTTTCCAATTCTAATGGCGAAGCAAGCAGAGAAGCTCGCGCACTGGACACAAGCTCCGCCGCCTTTTTCTGCCAAAGCAAACTTGCTTCTGGGTGGTTGACTGGGGTAAAGCTTTTTACCTCTGCCTTGGGCAAACGTGGCGCGGCAAATGGGGTGCGTTTTATATCCCGTGAGACATTCAGTCGCGTACACGCTTCCGCAAAAGAAAGGCCATCAAACTCCCGCAAAAACTCAATAGCATCACCGCCCAAGTCGCACCCACGGCAATACCATGTTCCCAGTTCCCCTTGTTCTGGCCACGAAAGAAAACGGTCAGACCCGCCACAACGTGGGCAGGGAGAAGCAAACTCCCCGCCGTGGGTTGTGGCTTTTTTCTTGGGCGTTAGGCCGTGGCTTTGGAGAAGGGATAGGATCATTCCAAAAAGTCCTGCTTTCGTACTGGCAAGGTACTGGGTTGTAATCTACTCTAATTTTTTACTTTTTTTACTAAATAGGACGATAGGATAAAAGGTGTGTGAATATGAATATTAAAACCCCCTCCCGCGCATACGAGAGAATTAAGCGCATAACGGTCTCATGGTCATAAAACTATAGAAAACCCTTTCAATCCAAAGGGATGAGAGCAGGACGCAGGAAAAAAGCAGGCAAAAACTGTCCTGCAATAGTCCTACGCAAGCTTGCTTTGGCTGGCAGATTCTTCTATATGCTCCTTATATTCTTCTGTTATTCTCACACCATAGTAGTAGTAGGTGCCACCTTTCCTCTCTCGCGTGAATTTTTTCATCATAAGTTTTCCAAAAGCTTTTTGCGAAAAACTCTTTTTTTCTGATATGTTGGCGCGAAACCAGAAGAAAAAAGCATCGTATAGTTCTGTGGCAGTGCTACGAACAGACTCTGGGTTGTCTTTTATAACCTCGCAACATTCCTCAATATACTCACCAAGTAAATCTTCTTCTCGGCGGTACTCTGCTGTGGCTTCACGCACCTTGGTAGGCGGCGCAAGACCCAGCTCCTGCCACTCAAGGCAGCCTTTTACAAGCCAAGCCGCAATGCCAGAAAGCTCTGATCGCAAGCGGTCTTTGAGGGTTTTGTCCATTGGGCGCTCATCTGGGGCTTGTGGCGTTCGGTCAACAAAAGAAAGCGGGAATTCCACAAGCAAAATACGCTCCCAAAAGGCAAAGTCTTCCGCTGGCGCGTGGGGTTTGTGGTTGGTTAGCAGACAAAGCAAGTGGGTAGGCGTGAAATTAATATTCCGCTTATCGTGCGGATACCGCCCCGTGAGGCTTTCCCCGCCCGAAAGCCATTTCACACGGGCTGGCGAAAAGCTTTGCCCCTCATCCGTTTCACTGGCAAAGGCCATACGCAACCCCCGCAGGGTCATAATGTCTGGGCTTGGGCCAGCGGCACTTCGGTTTTTGCCTTGATCAAGCAACATTTCAGACTGCACAGGCCCAGCAAGCGCCCCAAAAGATTCGGAACCGCCCAGCACTTCTTGTATTATTTCCGTCATAATGCCTTTGCCATTGCGCCCTTTGCCAAAAAGCACAATAAAAACATGCTCGCGGCTAAGACCAGTGATGCCGTACCCAAAGGCGCGGCGCAAAAAATCCACCATGCTTTGATCACCGTCCATAATTTCCAGCAAAAACTGCTCCCAGTGCGGGCAAGGTCTGTCCAGCCCCTCCCAGTTGATGGGCGAAGCTTTAAGGAAATAGTCTTCCGGTCGCCCGGGTGATAAGGCCCCCGTGCGTAAATCCACCACACCATTGGCAAATGGCAAGGCCCAAGGGTCACGGTCAATCTCATCCCCACGGATAGCCAAAGGCGAATCTCGGTTAGATTTCGCAAAATGTAGACAATTAAAGCGCCCTGCTTTGGAGCGGAGTTTGGTTATGCGGGCTTTTAGCATACCGCATTTGTTTTTAAGGCGTCCTGCGGATTCGGAGTCTTTATCATCCTCCGCTTGTTTGGCCAGCGCATAATAATGGGCTTCCGTTTTTGCGTAGGCTTCCGCCACGCCTTCCACATCCGCTTGGGCGTAGTGGGCATCACCAATTTCATCTACCTGCCAGTGGTGGCCTTGCCAATAAAGCCAGTCACCCGATTGCCCCACATACACATGCCGCTTTTTGTAAAGCGCGGCAAAAAGCAGGCCATCGCCAAGTTCATTGGCGGAAAGGCAGCGGTCGATAAAATCGTGGCTTATGGGGTCTAACGCATCAGCCTTTGGAGCCTCGGCCTCTTCTTCTGCCACACGGGCTATAACGGCGGCACGAATTTCTTCATCATTCATGGCATCTCCTTTTTGAGAGGGAGGGGGAAGCTTCCCCTTTTCCCACGGATTTTTTCCCAAAAATTCCCTCGCTTTTTGGGCCTCGAAGCGACCGCAAGGGGTAGGGGGGCTAGGGAGTACCTAGCAAACAAAAACAGACCAGCATCCGCATAGGATGATCTGGTCTGTTTTTTTGAACAGGGGGAGCGCGAGGGGGCAGAAAAAGCCACCCCCGTAAGAGCGGGCTTGCGCCCGCAAAAGGAAGCGGCCATTTCGCATTTGTGGTCAACACCCTGTACATAGAGTACAGTGCATAAACCGCAAGCGAAATGGCCGCTACTACAAGATGCCGACCAAGGAAAAAAACGCCCGTTGGTCGCAATATGGTCGCAAAAATTTTTTACAAATTCTCTGAAAACTGGTGCGCCCGCCGCGATTCGAACGCGGGGCCTTTGGCTCCGGAGGCCAACGCTCTATCCAGCTGAGCTACGGGCGCAAGCAAGGGTGTATATTCCTCATCTTGTAAGCTTTTGTCAAGTTTTTTCCGCACCACACGCAAAACTGTTGGGGCATTTTGCATAAACTATCTGTTAAAGCACATATTCTGTGTTTTATACCAGATTGTGAGGTGCAGCAAGGTGGGGATTTTCTCCCCAAAAACTCCCATACATGAAAGAATTCTTTTCTACGCCCTTCTTCCGGAACTTGACGCTTTGCCAAGCTTCCTTTAGAATTAAGGAATACGATTCTTTTTAACATCAAATGGCGAGGTTCTCGTGAAAAAAATTCTTTCGTCCCTTTTGCTTGCGGCTTTTGCCGTGCTTGCAGTACCAGCAAGCTATGCCCAGGCGGAAAATGTCTTCCGTGTTGGCATGGCAACTGACCCCGAATCCCTTGACCCCTACATGCAGCTTTCCGGCCCTATGCTGGCGTATGCGCACTGGGTGTTTGACCCGCTTATCCGCTGGACGCAGGAAGGCACGTTTGAGCCCCGCCTTGCGGAAAAATGGGAACAAGTGGACCCCCTTACCACACGCTTTTATCTGAGAAAAGATGTAAAGTTCCACTCCGGCAACCCCCTTACCTCTGAAGACGTTGTCTGGACCTTTAACCGCATGCTCAATTCTGTAGACTACAAAGGCCTGTACGAAGGTTTCAGCGCCACAGCCATTGACGACTACACCGTGGACATCAAAACCAAAGAACCTTACAGCCTTGTCCCCCACGTTGCTACCTATATTTTTGTTATGGACAGCAAGTTTTACTCCGGCACAGACGACAAAGGCAAACCGAAAGACCAAATCTCCAAAACAGATTATTCTTTTGCCAATGAAAACGCTTCTGGCACAGGCCCCTTTAAGGTTGTGCTGCGTGAAGCCGGTGTGCGCCTTATTCTGGAAAAAAATCCGGCATACTGGGGAAAATCCGGCAATGTGGACAAACTTGAGCTTTCCGTTATTGCAGAAGGCGCTACCCGCGTAGCTGGTATCCTTGCCGGCAATGTGGACTTTATCACCCCTGTGCCTGTGCAGGACTATGAACAGCTTGAAAAGAAGGACAATGTTGAACTTATCACCATGCCTTCCACCCGTATTCTGGTTATCCAGATGAATGGGAAAAGAAACCCCGCTCTGGCAGACCACCGCGTGCGTGAAGCCCTTATCCGCGGCACAGACAACAAGGGTATTGCCGAAAAAATCATGCGTAACTACACAACCCCCATTTACCAGCAGGCAGTGGAAGGTATGGCTGGGTATGACCCCGCCCTCGGCTCCCGCTATGATGTGGAAAAAGCCAAGGCCCTGCTTGCAGAAGCCGGTTATGCCAATGGCCTGGAACTGAGCATGATCACCACCAACGACCGCTACGTCAATGACGAAAAAGTGGCCCAGGCCTTTGTGGCTATGATGGCCCGCATTGGCGTAAAGGTAAACCTGCGCTCCTTCCCCAAATCCCAGTACTGGGATGAATACGACAGTCAGGTGGCAGACCTTCAGCTTGTTGGCTGGCACCCTGATACAGAAGACAGCGTGAACTTTGGTGAATACCTGCTTATGTGCCCCAACCCGGAAACAGGCAAAGGCCAGTACAATTCCGGCAACTGGTGCAACCCTGAGTTTGACCAGATCCAGATTGCAGCCAACCGCGAAACTGACCCTGTCAAGCGTGACGAAATGCTGAAAAAATCTGAAAAGATGGCCTACGATGACGCTGCACAAATTACCCTGCACAGAGAGCCCCTTTCCTGGGCTGCCGGGCCGCGTGTAACCAATGCCAAAGCCATTGTTAATGGTATGGACTTCCCCTACTTTGGCGAAATTGTGATGAAGTAAAAAAAATGGGGGGATACCCCCGCAATGCAAACTCATGGCAGACTTCCGCAAGAGGATTGCCATGGGTTTGCATTGCAGTTATATGTTCATTGGACGCCGCCACCAGCCTGTGTTTGTATAAAAACAGTGCGTGATTGCAAGCAAATTTTTACCAGCCCCTCTCAAACCCCTGTTTGAAGAGGCGTGGTGGTTTGGGGGAAGGGAGAAAACTTTTGGTAAATAAAAAAGATTTCTCCCTTCCCCCAAAAAACCAAACTCTTCGCAAAAACTCAAAGGTTTCTTTATGTTCGCATTTATCATCCGAAGATTGTTCCAGGCCATTATAGCCCTTCTTGTTATCAGTATGATTGGTTTTGGCATCAAGTATTCGTTTGGTGATCCTGTGCGGGAACTGGTGGGTGTTTCTGTTTCTGCAGCAGAAAGAGAAGCTGTGCGGACACAGCTAGGCTTAAATGACCCTGTACCTGTGCAGTGGTGGCGCTTTATGACCAGTGCTGTACAGGGGGATTTTGGTAATTCCTACATATACCGCAAGCCGGCTATGGATGTTATTCTGGATAAAATGCCTGCCACTATGGAACTGGTGATTGTTGCCACCCTGCTTATTGTTATTATTTGTGTGCCAGCGGGTGTGTATTGTGCCATTAAGCCAAAATCTATGCTTTCACGCGGCATTATGGCTTTTTCCATTATAGGTGTTTCTGTTCCTGTTTACCTTATTGGCCTTATGCTTATTTTTGTTTTTGCGGTGAATCTGGGCTGGTTACCCGCCTTTGGCAGGGGGCCAACAGAATTTCTTTTTGGAGACTACTGGGACAGTAACCTGCTCTCCTGGGCGGCGTTTAAGCATATTATTTTACCGGCAATTTCCCTTGCTGTTATTATGTTGCCGCTTTTTATCCGCCTTATCCGTGCAGAAATGGTAGAATGTATGGAAACGGATTATGTAAAGTTTGCTAAAGCAAAAGGTCTTTCCACGTGGCGTGTTATTATGGTACACGCCTTTAAAAACGCCCTTTTGCCTGTTGTTACTATGGGAGGCGTGCAAATAGGCACTATGATAGCCTTTACTATTTTGACAGAAACCGTCTTCCAGTGGCCGGGGCTTGGTTTTATGTTTATAAGCGCGGTCAACAGGGCAGATACAGCCATGCTTGTTGCGTACTTACTTTTCTGCGGGGTATTATTTGTGACTGTAAACACGCTTGTGGATATTCTGTATGGTTTTATTAACCCCATGATACGCATAGCGGGGAGGAAATAATGTCTTTTTCAAGCCGCATACGTAAATTCCGCGATTCCGACTTTTGGTACGCTTTTTCCAGAGACTGGGTGGCCATAGGCAGCACCCTGTTACTGCTTGTGCTGGTAGTGGGCGCTTTTGGCGCGCCCTTTTTGGCCCCACACAACCCCTATGACCTGACAACTCTGGACATTATGGATTCCCTGTATGCCCCCGCCTGGATGGACGGCGCAGATTCGCGTTTTCCGCTGGGAACAGATGATCAGGGCCGCGATATACTCTCCGTTATGCTGTATGGTATGCGGGTTTCGCTTATCATAGGCATTGGCGCTGTGATTATTGAAATGGTGCTGGGCATAGTGATTGGCCTTATTGCCGGTTACGGTTCTTCCCGTGTGGATAACTTTCTTATGCGTGTGGCGGATATCCAGCTTTCCTTTTCCTCCTACATGGTGGCCATTTTCTTTGGGGCTGTCCTTATTGCCGCGGTTGGCATTGGCAGGTACGAGCAAGTGGCTGTGCCATTTTTGATGATAGTGATTGGCCTTTCCGAATGGCCAAAAACGGCCCGCACAGTTCGGGGTTCTGTGCTTGCAGAAAAAAAGAAAGAGTATGTGGAAGCTGCCCGTGTTATTGGTCTTTCCCCTTTCCGCATTGTGGTGCGCCATATTTTGCCAAACTGCCTTACACCCGTGCTGGTTATTTCCACCGTGCAGGTGGCGCAGGCGGTTATGAGTGAGGCTGCCCTTTCTTTTATTGGCCTTGGTATGCCTGCCACCCAACCTTCGCTTGGTACCCTTATCCGTTCGGGCTTCCAGTTTTTCTTCAGTGGTTCCTGGTGGATAACCCTTTTCCCCGGTATATTGCTCATCCTGCTTTCGCTTGCCATTAACCTTCTTGGCGACTGGTTGCGTGACTACCTGAACCCCAAGCTTTATAAGGACTAAGCCATGCAGGAGAACTCTGTTTTTTCCCCCGCTTCTCCGGAGGATCACCCTCTTTTGCAGGTAAAAAACCTGAGTGTGTATTTTGCCATGCGCCGCACCTCGCAAGTGGCTGTGGACGATGTTTCCTTTTCCCTCCATGCGGGCGACCGTATGGGCCTTGTGGGGGAATCCGGCGCGGGTAAATCCGTAACAGGTTTTTCTATTATCAACCTTATTTCCAAGCCAGGTTATATTGCCGGTGGCGAAATACTGTTTGATGGACAAGACCTTGTAAAAGCAAGCGAATCTACCTTGCAGAAATTGCGCGGCGAACGCATTTGTATGATTTTTCAGGACCCTATGATGACCCTGAACCCTGTGCTCACCATTGGCGCACAAATGCGGGAAGTGCTGTTTGCCCACAGGAAAATAAACAAAAAAGAAGCGGATGCTATTGCGGTTGAACGCCTGCGTCAGGTAC
>CAZJOG010000103.1:0-8427 GCA_964547565.1 uncultured Desulfovibrionaceae bacterium | reverse complement strand
CAATGGCAGGCCCATATACCTGAAGCAGGTAGAAGGGCTTTTTGATATGCAGCAGGCTATCACCTCAGAAAACCGTGTTCTCACAGTGGAAGAACTGCGTCAATCCTACCAAAACACCTTGTTTGAACTTGTGGTGCAAAATTTGGTGCATCAGGCACTGGCAGATACCCGGGTTGCTGACCTTCAAGTAACGGAAAAAGAGGTGCAGGCACTGGAAAATATGGCACGCTCCGGCTATCCCAGCCATCCGGATGCCCCTACATTTGAAGAAATTTTAGAACAGGACGGCATCAATATTCAGCTCTGGCGGGAACAGCTGCGTGCCCAGCTGGAACAGGAGCGCTGGCAGGAACACCTTGCCACAACCGTGCGTGTTTCTGCTGAAGAAATGACAGAATACCAGAAGCAGCATCAGGAGCAGTTTGTACACCCCACTTCATGTGACGTGGTGTTTATTTCTGCCCCTGCAAAAAAAGAACTGGAAGCCATACAGGCAGATATTGCCAAAACAGACAATCTTCCTGAGCTGCTTGTTAACCTTGAACTTGCAGGCCAGGATGTGTGGCATTTTGCGGAATTTAAAACAGATTCCCTGCCGGATGTATGGCGAAAAGAAGTGGAAAAAATGCCAAAAGGCACAGCCACACCCGCCCCTTTGTTGTTTGAAGGGGCATGGCGCATTATGGTGCTTTTAGACCGTAAACCCCAAAGACCGTATAGCCAGACAGAAATATTCCAGACAATAGAGGCAGAACTTACACGGATTGCTCTGGAAAATGTGTATGCAGACTGGCTGGAAAAAAGCCTTTCAGGCGCTGTTCTTTACGTCAATAAAGCCCTTCTGTTTGGGAAGGTGGCGGAATAATAAAAATTGTCTTAAAACCTTTGCAAGGCATAGGTTTATCCTGTTTATATTTATGTTTGCTTTTCTCTGGGAAAAAGCATAAACTTGGGTCCACTCAATTATTCTGTATACCCTCTCGTGGGGGATAGGAGAACCTGTTTTGAAAAAATTAGCCGCTTTCCTCTTCTTCCTTCTCTTACCTGTAACTGTGCAGGCAGCAACAGTGCCTTCTGGCACGGTTTCCAGTATAGCAGCAGTTGTGAATGGGGATATTATTACCATGCGGGAACTTGAGAGTGCTGCTCAGGAAGTTTTGCGCATGAACAGGATAGACCCGAACAAGCCAGCCAATGCAGAAGCTGTAAGCAAGGTGTACCAAGAAGTTCTGGACGCCATGATAAATGAAAAAATCCTTATGCAGGATGCCCAAAGATTAAAGCTTGTTCCTACAGATGAAGAATTGGAAGCAGAGCTTGCTGCTATTATTGCAGAATCTGGCGTAAGTGAAGAGATTTTTATACGGGAAAATGCCAAAATGGGTATTGACCGTGAAAAAATGCTGGAATCCATCCGCCTGGGTATGACCAACCAGCGCCTTATGGGCCGCATGGTGGTTTCCAAAATTGTTGTTACAGATGATGAAATTATCCAGTATTACAATACATACGGAGAAAAGGGCCTTCCTCCTGTAAAAGCAGAAGAACCCGCCCCACCCCCACAGCAGGAAGTGTATAAACCCCACCCTTCCACACGTTACCGCTTTAGTATGATTATGTACTCTAAAAAGGCGAATGCGGAAGATTTGGCAAACAAAATTGCCACTGGGGAACTTACCTTTGAAGCCGTGGCGCGCAAGTACTCTGTGGGCCCCAATGCCGGAGCAGGCGGCGATATGGGCTTTATTGCCCTGCGTGATATTGCGCCTGGCCTTGCTGACCTTGTGGCTGCTTTGGGCGAAGGGGAAATTTCCCCCCTGCTGGATTTTGGTTCCAACCTTGGGCAGGTAAAAGTTAACGCCATACGCTACCCCAAGGGCTATGAACCAACTCCCCCACCTCCTCCGCGTGAAGAGCCTAAATTTACCCCCCCCACGGAACCATCCCCGCCAGCTGTGCTGATAAAAAGTCTGTCGGAACTGGATGCAGAAACACGCCAGCGCGCAGAAATGGCTATCCGTATGCCGCGCATGGAAAGCCGTTTTGCAGAATACAAAGAGCAGTTGCGTAAAAACGCCATTCTCGATATCCGCTATAAGTAAAGGGAAGTTATGACCTTACAGGAACTTGGGGCCATCTTGCACGAAGAACGTGAACGAAAGGGCCTGCAAATAGATGATATTGCGGTTACACTCAAAATATCCCCCAGGGTATTACGTGGCATGGAAGAAGGGGACACTTCTGAAGTGCCTCACCCTGTTTATTTGCGCGGTTTTATTAAAAGTTATGCCCAAAAACTGGGTTTTTCCGCGGACGAAATAAATGCCCACCTGACCCAGCTTGTCCTTAATGAAGAGGAAGCAGAGCAACAAACTGGTCTTGGCATACCTTCCCCGGCAGAACCCAGCCCCAGCACAAACAAAAAACGAAAAATCCGTCTGCTTGTCCAACTTCTTATTCTTACTGTTATAGCAGGTGGAGCTTACGCCTATTATATTTCCAATTTGCGCGGTTCTTCCTGGAGTGTGGCTTCGCTTATTGACTCTGTAACAGGTAAGCCACAGGAACAATCCCCTTCCACAAGCCCCACATTACAGGTGACGGAACGCCCTTCTGCGCAGCCAACGCCAAACCTTATGGATTCCCCGCAGCCCTCTGCGCCATCCTCCCTGCCTGTTACAGACCAAAACACCCAGGAACGTGCGCCTGCTTTAGGGGAAACAAACCCGGTAACTTCTGTAACTGGGGTAACAGGGGTAACTGGGCTAACTGGGGTAGCAGGGGCAAACCCGGCACAACCCATTACAACGGGTACGCCCACGCCGGCAGCACCTGGTATACCAAGCGCGCCTTCTGCAGCCACAACCCCTTCTGACCCAACCGCTTTGCCGTCAGAGGCAACCCCTGTCACCAGCCAGTTCCGCTTCCCTACAGACGCAGGCCCAGGGGCAGCCACACAACTTCCCACAGGCCAAAACTTCCAGGAAGCCTCCCAGACAGCCCCAACCCAACCAGCCGCCATGCCAGACGGGATGCACCAGGTTATTGTTACCGCAGAAGCAGACTGCTGGATACACGCCAAAGCGGATGGCACTATAAACCGGCAGTTTACCCTAAAATCCGGAGAAACTTTTTCTCTGCCCTTTAAAACATCACTCAGCATGCGTTTTGGGAATGCAGGCGGCGTAAAAATTCAATACGACGGGAAAGACATGGGCAACCCGGGCAAATCTGGTCAGGCCCTGACAGTGGAATTTCCGCCAAAGGCGCAGTAGTGTGCCCCGCGAATGGACAGACACCACCCTGGTGCTCCGTGTTGGCAAGTTCCGCGAGGCTGATCTTTGGGTACGCCTTTTGGGACAGGAGCAAGGCATAGTCACCGCGTTTGCCTTTGGGGGCAGCAGAAGCCTTAAACGCTTTACAGGTTGCCTGGACCCGTATAATATTCTTCTTTCCCGTGCGGCGTATAACCGCACCGGGAATTTTTTAAACCTCCAGGAAACAACCCTGCTGGAAGGCCCCACACGGTTACGAACAGACTGGCGCGTGCAGGGTCTTGCAGCCAATGCCCTGCATTTTCTGGAAGCTATGGGGGTTCCGCCCGGCAATGCCTTTGTCAGTTTCCACACCTTACGTTCTTTTTTAGGGCTTTTGGAATACACACAAAACCCAAGCCCGCTTTTCCCTGTTCTTTTCCGTTTTCGGGTTGCTTCCGATCAGGGCTATGTGCCAGATCTTTCCACCTGCATGCATTGCGGGCTTGACCTTTCCACCCAAAGCCACATTTTTATGCTTGTGGCAGAAGGTTTGGCTCTTTGCCCCGCTTGCCACGGCCATATACAAACAGGCATGCGCCTGCAAAAAGAAAGCCTGGAAGCTTTGCGTTTTGTGCAAAACTCCGACCCCGCAGACTGGGAAAACTTTTTGCCAGATCCGGATTTAGGCCGTCAGATAAGCCGTTTTATCGACGCTTTTTTGCGCTACCATATTGGTCTTGAATGGCAGGGCGGCCATTTTAGACGCGTTTAACCATAAACCATGAGGATTGTATGCACTTCCAAGCCCTTATACAAACTTTACAAAACTATTGGGCAAACCAGGGGGCGGCACTTATCCAGTCTCTGGATATGGAGGTAGGGGCAGGCACGTTTCACCCCGCCACCTTTTTGCGTGTGCTTGGCCCCGAACCCTGGAAGGCCGCGTATGTACAACCTTCACGGCGTCCTACAGATGGTCGCTATGGTGAAAACCCCAACCGTCTCCAGCATTATTTCCAGTTCCAGGTTTTGTTTAAACCCTCTCCTCTGGATATACAGGATTTATACCTTGGTTCCCTTGCCGCTATAGGCCTTGCGGCAGATAAACACGACATACGTTTTGTGGAAGATGACTGGGAATCCCCCACATTAGGGGCCTGGGGTCTGGGCTGGGAAGTTTGGGCCGATGGTATGGAAGTGACACAATTCACCTATTTTCAACAAGTGGGTGGCATTGACCTTTCCCCTGTCAGTGTGGAATTAACCTATGGGCTGGAACGTTTGTGTATGTACCTGCAGGGTGTGGAATCTGTGTATGACCTGAAGTGGAACGATACCCTTACCTACGGGGATATTTACCACCAAAATGAAGTGGAACAGTCCACCTATAATTTTGAACATTCCACAGCCGCCACCCATCTTGCCCATTTTAATAATTTTGAAGCAGAATGCCAAAAACTTCTGGCAGCCGGTCTGCCTCTACCTGCGTATGACTTTTGCCTCAAGTGTTCCCATACCTTTAACCTTTTGGATGCACGCGGCGCTATTTCCATTACAGAAAGAGCCGGCTACATTGCCCGCGTGCGTGCCCTTGCCTCCGGTGTAGCGCGCCTGTATGTGGAACAACGCGAACACATGGGATACCCCCTTCTGAAAAATGGGAGCGCTGTATGAGCCATTTTGTCCTGGAAATTGGTGTGGAAGAACTGCCCGCACGTTTTTTGCCGCCTCTGGAAAAAGAATTGATGGAAGCCTTTACAGGCCTGAAAGACGAACTGCCTTTTGAAGATATTACTGTCCGTAGCACACCGCGTCGCGCTATTGTCCACCTTTATGGACTTGCGGCCTCTTCCCCCGTGCGGGAAGAAGAAATGCTTGGCCCCGCCCAGAAAGTGGCATTTGATCAGGATGGTAATCCCACCAAGGCTGCTCTTGGTTTTGCCAAAGGCGCTGGCATTGATATACAAAATGCCTATACAGTAGAAACTCCCAAAGGGGTGTATCTGGCTGTACGGCGCAAGCTTGGCGGTCGCCCGGCGCTTGATGTTCTGGCAGAAGCCTGCCCGCGGATTATAGAAAGCCTGCACTTCCCCAAACGCATGCGCTGGGGCAATGGCACATTTGCTTACGCGCGCCCCATACACTGGCTGCTGGCTATGTTGGATAACACCCTTGTGCCTTTTTCTGTTGGGGAAATAGCAAGCATTGCCCAAACCTCAGGCCACCGTGTATTGGGGCCTGGCCCTTTTGTTATTTCCCATGCGGATGAACTGGAAAACGTGCTGGAGCATAAAGCCTTTGTGGTAACAGGGGCCGCTATACGCCGGAACAATATTATCCAGCTAGGGGAAAAACTGGCAACAGAAAAAAATGCCACCATTCTCTGGAACGACACTCTGCTGGATGAAGTACAGGGCCTTGTGGAATACCCTGTGCCGCTTATGGGGGATTTTGATCCCGCTTTTCTTGCGCTCCCCAAAGAAGTTCTCCTTACCTCCATGCAGGTGCATCAAAAATGTTTTGGTGTAGAAAATAAAACAAACCATGCCCTTTTGCCCCATTTTCTTACTGTGCTGAATGTACAGCCACAGGACGTTTCCCTTACCAAAGTTGGTTGGGAACGTGTACTCCGGGCCCGTCTGGAAGATGCCCGCTTTTTCTGGGATGCTGATACCCACGCTTCTTTCCCTGAATGGGCAGAAAAGTTGGAGCAGGTGGTCTTTTTAGGGCCACTAGGCACTATGGCAGATAAATGCCGCCGCCTGCAGGCCCTTATGCTGTTTCTTGCGGAAAACCTGCTTGTGTCCCAGCCGGATACCCTGCCCCAAACAACACAGCAACAGGCAAGCATGTGCGGCCAGTATGCCAAAGCAGACCTTGTTTCCGCCATGGTAGGGGAGTTTGATACTCTGCAGGGCATTATGGGGGGTATTTATGCCCGGCATTTTGGCCTGCCGGACGATGTGGCGAATGCACTGGCAGAACAATATTTGCCCGCCGGGCCAGAAACCTCCCTGCCCCAGTCTGCCCTTGGAGCTTTACTTTCCATGGCAGATAAGGCTGATACTCTTGTGGGCTGTTTTGGCCTTGGCAATATCCCCACAGGCACAGCAGACCCCTATTCCCTGCGGCGTGCCGCTCTTGGCATTGCCCGTATTATGATGGCCCGTGATATTAACCTGCCCCCCCACGCCCTTTTTGCCAAAGCACTTTCCCTTTACGCCCCCACGGTAAAATGGAAATTCCCGCAGGAAGAAATTTTGGCAAAACTGGACGACTTTTTCCTCACACGCCTTAAAAACCTGCTCACCGCTTCGTACGACACCCTGCTTGTGGAGGCCGCGTTTGCCCCTTGCACCGTACAAGAGCAAAGCTTAGGCAATGTAGGCTCTCTCAGTGTGGCGCAAGGACGCCTGGAAGCTTTGGCGCAGGCGCGGGAAAAAGAAAACTTCCCCGCGGCTATACAAACCTTTAAACGTATCGCCAATATCCTGCGGAAACAGGATACCCCCCCTGCCCCGCTTTCTGCTGCACTTCTTACAGACCCAGCGGAAAAAGACCTGTACGCTGTTCTTACATCCACTATGCCCGCTCTGGAAGCCAAATGGAGTTTGGCGGATTTTTCGGCTTACTTTTTTGCCCTTGCAAACCTACAACCTGCGATAGACTGCTTTTTTGATAATGTTATGGTCATGGCAGAAGATACCGCCCTACGCCAAAACCGCCTGGCTCTGCTTGCCTGTGTCCAGTCGTTTGTGGACAGGTTTGCGGATTTTGCCGCCCTGCAAATGTAGCACAGGCACTACCGCCTGCCTTAAAGGAGATTGACATGTTAGATCGCCTCCGTGCCTGGGACATTGCCCAGGAAGACCTGCTTATCCTCCATCCTGAAGATACGTTGCGCAGTGCTGTAGAAAAATTGCTGGAGCGGGCGCATAAAGGTGTCCGTACACCGTGTGCTATTGTCCAAAATTCCAGTGGCCATTTTCTTGGCACCCTTTCTACCCACCGTGCGTTGCGTGCTATGGGGCATGAATTACAAAAATCCGGCGCGTTTAAAGCACAGGGCGTAGATGTGCAAAAAGCTGTGCGTGCCGTGTGCAGACTGGTAGGCGGCCATACTGTGGCCGACCATATGTATGACAAGGCGCTGGAAGTAAAACCCTCTATGCCCGTGCATGAGCTTTTAAAACTTTTTTCTGCCAATACGGCCCACTTTGCTGTTGTGACAGAAGCAGGAAAAGCCCTGGGCCTTATTGAACTGGATGATATTTTTAAAACCTTTGCCGGGGAAATGCTGGGTGACAGCGAAAGCTAACAGCCTCATTCACCTTGTCTTTTACGCATCCCCTCTGGTATTTGCATGGCAGGTATTGGAGGGGATGCGTGTTTAAGGCAAAAAAAAACGGGTACTGTAAGTTTCTTATTCCATCCAATAAAAAATCTATTGACATGATATCAAAATGTAATATCATATTTTATGAAAAAAAAGAACCAGAACACATTAAAAAAAATTTTTGCGCACCCAGTCTCCGGTTCTATACGCTGGCCTGACATTGAAGCACTTTTTATGGAACTTGGTGCAGAAATCACTGAGCGGGAAGGTTCACGCATTGCCGTGGTACTCTTTCATGAGGTACGTGTTTTCCATCGCCCACACCCTGAACCCACAACAGATAAGGGTGCTGTAGTTTCTATTCGCAAATGGTTGGAAAACAATGGAGTAACACCATGAATAATATTATGGAATTTGACAATGGTTACAAGGCCATTATTGGGTATGACCCGGAAATAGAAATGTTCCGGGGTGAATTTGTTGGCCTTAACGGTGGCGCAGATTTTTACGCCACAGATTTGGAAGGCTTAAAGCGTGAAGGTCGATTATCTCTGGAAACCTTTTTGGATGTTTGCCATGAAAAAGGAATCCCGCCCAAAAAGCAGGAAGGCAAGTTTGCCCTTCGTCTTGACCCGGAAATATACCAGAAAGTATCCCTTGCCGCTAAGGCAAAAGGGGTAAGTATGAACAGGTTTATTGAAGAAAGTCTGAAACAACACGTTGGGTAGTTTTCCTCAACATAAAGGCCGCATACGCGGCACAGACTAATGGCAAACCCTTTCAGGGTTTGCGCCGCCCACCATCGCGCTTTGCTTGCTGGGCGGAAAGGCACGG
>CAZJOG010000102.1:0-8433 GCA_964547565.1 uncultured Desulfovibrionaceae bacterium | reverse complement strand
CCCAGCAAGCAAAGCGCGATGGTGGGCGGCGCAAACCCTGAAGGGGTTTGTCATTAGTCTGAGGGGGCTTTTTAGCCCCCTTCATATTGGGTACTTGCTTAAAAAAACGGAGCCTCGCTTTTTTGTCTGCTGGTATCAGATAAAAAAGGCGAGGCTCTGTTAGTTTTTCCCAAAATTCTTGCTCCTGCAAAAGAATTATGGGGAAATTTTTTACCAGCTGGAAGTAATTGTATCCGCCAGCACTACCCGGTGGCGCTTATCTCCCTGCAATTTAACACGCTGCATCAACGTGCCGCCATAACGCTTGTCAAACTCCTTGGAGCTTTTGGCCTTTTCTGTCCATTCAATAAATGATGTAAGATAATAGGTGCCTTCCGGCAAATTTTCAAACCAGAATATCCCTTCTGCGTCACACGAGGCTGTACGCCAGGAGGAATAATAGCCCTGCGGGTCTGGGGAAAATGCAAAATCTTCCGCATAAAGACCGCGGAAACCATTTTCCACCGAGCCAAAAGTATGCTGGATACGTTCTGTTGAATACGCTGTTGCGGGGATAAGGGTTACTTTAAATCCGGCGCATGAGGCAACTTTTCCTTCCGATGTCCGCAGCAATGCACTGCCGCGTATGCTGTTATTGCCTGTGGCGTCCTGCCATGCAAGACCTTCTTCCAGAGTCATGGTATTATGCAGGGTGACGGGTGTAGGTTCAAAGCCTGCGCAACCTGTAAACAAAAAACAGGAGAGACAAATGGAAGCAAAAGTTGCTCTTTTCATAGGAATTCCTTACAGTATTAAGGTTGAGAAGGTGCAGGAGCCGTATCTTCCGTGTAAATTTGGGCTTTGGGTGTAAGGGCTTTTATACGATACCTGAGGGCCACACTTTCCAGCAGCCGGGCCATATCATCCGCAGCCATACGCAAAAAAAGACGCATGGCAGGGCTTATCATGCGTGGGCTGGCGGAAGCAAAACTTAAAACCGCCTGGGTGTTTTTTTCTACTTTTACAGGCACACACAAGGTGGCGGCAAACTCCGGGAATACACCGTATGCAGGCGGTAAAACACCAAATAAGGAAGAGCGGGAAACCGCGCCGTCCGCTCCTTCATTATACACAGGCTCTTCATTACGGAATACCCAGCCGGTAATCCCCTGCGTAAGGGGAAATTCCGGCACAATTTTATGCTGGGAAAGAAGGGTGGGGTAATCGTTTTCCACTGTATAGGTTTCACTCCCGTCTGGTCTGGAAGAAAAGGCAGCGTATTCAAAGCCTGTCACGCGGCTCAGATACTCCAGGGCCTGCATGATATATGGCCCCCACCCCTGGTAATGGCTGCGTAAATCCAAAAGTTTTTCCATAGCCGCAAAATAATGCACACTTTCCCGCTGACTTTTAGAATCTGCAAGTATTTGTTCAATCTGCGGTATGCACTGGGCTAAGTGGTAAAGCCATGCCTGGCGTGAATGGGCAAATGCGGCAGGTTTCAAGCTGTCTACACAAAGCACCCCGGTACAGCCATATTCCCCTTTGGGCATAACAGGGTACCCCATAAAGGAATGCACGGCAGGCTCATGGGCTTCTTTGTAGTAACCAAGCTGGCTTTCTTCTTTATTATCAATAAGCAGGGGTTCCTGGTTGCGTAATATCCAGCCAACCAGACCTTTGCCTGGGTGGATACGCGCATGGGGGTTAATAATGTTTTGCTGGTTATAAAAAGCAACGGGCACAGCGTCCCCGTCTTCTTCCACAGCAAACAGCACAACGGAATGCGCTTCAAATATAAGCGCGGTTAAAGCAAGCAGGGAATGTGTAGGTGTTTGTATTTCCATATATCATTTGGGTTAAAGGCATGGAGTGCAAAAAAAGCGCATTAAATATGCTTACCGCAGGGGTGGTGCAAAAACACAGGTAAGGTGGAAGCGCCCTTTCTTTAGCATAACAAAAGCACGGGGTGGGGTGCAAGGTTTTTTCTATGAAAAAAAAGGGAAGGTTTTTCTGATAGTCACATTCATTGTGCGATAATTTCCACTGGCGCATAGCTTTGGGGGCTTTCTGCCATTAGAGGTACTGGGGCTTGCTTTTTTGTGGAAAATGACTATATTGTATACGTCTGTATGCTGTGCGCGTTTGGAATGGATTTTTCTATTTTTACTCTTTGCAGGTGAAGGATGCCCCGGAAGTTCGATTACAAAAACGCCTTTAGCCAGACCCCCTGGCCGCATACAGATTCTCTGTATTTTGATGACGCCCTTGTTATCCATGATCTGGAAACATTGCGGGGGTTTTTGGATATTGTGCATATCCGGGAATGTCTTTTGCGGCCGTATTACGAACAGCCGGATTACCCTTTGGTAGACCCGCGCAGTCTTTTACCTTCTTTTGAACCAGATGTGCTGGAATACCGCTCACTCCCTGGTTTTTCCATGATAGCCATGGACAGACCCCTTGTGCCTTTTGCGGAAGTATTCCAGTATGATATGTTACACCCGCACTCAGACTCTACAGATATAGCCCAAGGGGATTGTTGCCCGCTGGAAAACACAGTTTCTGCGGTTAATATGCAAACTGTGCTGGGGCGTTTGCCGCGGCCTTTCCATGAGGAATTCCGGCGGCGCTATAACCACCAGGATATTACAGCTTTGGAGCTGTATTCTGGTATCCTGCCGTATTTGCTTGACATGGACAGGGCGCATGTACTTTCACGCCATACAGGCGGGGCATTTATGCTTTCCGGTGTTTTTGCCTCCTTCCCGTCTGATATTGATGGCGAACTGAAACGTTTTGGTGTGCGTATAGGCAAATTTCAGGTGGGTAATAATGATCTGTATGAACAAAACCGCACCTTTGTTATGCAATATCTTATGGAATTATATGGTTTCCCTATAGCGTCAGAACGCCGCACATCCGCCGCACTTTTTGCGCGGCGTCTGCATAAGATGGGAGAACGCTTTCTGGTGCGTGTTCTTGGGCAATCGGACAGGATTATCACCACTATATGGAACAGTGGCCAAAACTCCCGCTACCCAAATGTGGAAAAAATTGCGCTTATCCAGATAGACGCAGACCAGACAGAAACACTGGAAACTATTGCGGAAGAAAACGCCTTTGTCGATGCAAAAAACCGCGTGGCCCTTATACGTGTTCGGTACAGGCAGCACGCCTTTGACGCGGATAATGTGCGCCAGGACCGTGCCATATCTGTAGAGCAACAGGCTATCATCCATCCTGTTACAGGAAAATCTGTTTTAGGGCCCAATGTTATACGCGATTCCAATAATCTTATTTTACGCCTTAACGACATTGCCAAAGGGGAATATTACGGGCGTATTGTGTATAAGCGTACAGAAGTTATTGAAAACACGGATACAGAAGAAAAGCGTATAAAATTTCTGTACGCATGGCTTACCAAACACCAGCGCCGGATGATAGGCTACAGCGAGGAATTTTTTAGCTACGCCACCCGTATTCTGGAGAATTATTTTGAACAGATAGAACAATATGACATTCCCACAGCTTTAAAAGAACCTCTTACAGAATTACAAGGCCGCTATCAATACATCCGGCAGGCCCGCACAGTGCGTATTCTGGAAGACATAAAAGCCAGACAGTATAAAGGGGTGCACCTTTCTTATCTGGCCATGCTGACAGAAGCTGTGGAACTTTTGCGCTCCTACAAGTTTGAACTTTCTATGTATTTTGATTCCCTGGTGCAACGTGTTATCCATCTCACAGAAATCATGCTGAATGACCATTACCTGCGGAAAAATTATATAGACAAGCCGGAACATACCCTGAGCAAGCAGGGGCAGGAAATACGCAAAAAATACGGCAAGCTTGTGCAATTGCTGGATGAATTTTATGCCATACAAAAAAACCATGCCGCCTCTGAAATAAAGGTGGAATACACCCGTTAACCTGTTTGTGGCAACAAGCTGTACAATAAAAAGGAATACAAACGCGATGAGCGAGCACCGTTTTTTTTACCCCAATCTGGCGCGCCATACACGGGGAGATGTTGTGTTTTTGGAAGGCGCAGAAGCCCAGCACCTTACCACTGTTTTGCGTGTGCAAAAAGGGGAAGAGGTGGAGCTTATGGATGGGGAAGGCAGAATAGCCCAGGCCAAAGTGCGTGCATTTCCCAAAAAATCTGTGGAACTTGGCTTAGGTGTGGTGGAAGAATTTACCAAACCCACGGGGGGCCTGTTTTTGGCTGTAGCCTGGGGTAAGGCGGCACGGCGCAGTTACATTGTAGAAAAAGCGGTGGAATTTGGGGCAGCAGGTGTATGGTTTTGGCAAGCCGCGCGTTCCAATTACCCATTACCCAAAAGCGGGGATGTGGGGCATGGGTCTTTGCTGGCAGGGGCCAAACAATGTCGTAATCCTTTTTTACCAGAGCTGTTGCCTCTTAAGAATGCCCAGGCTGTGCTGGAAAAAATGGAAACATTGCCTGGCACTGTGTTTAAACATCTTTTGGTGGAAGACACATACAAAGGGGATCTTCTTCGGCCCCAGTACCTTGCACAGCCAGGCTTTACTGTAGCCATAATAGGCCCGGAAGGTGGTCTGGAGCAAGAGGAAGTGAACCTCTTTACAAAACATGGCTTCCAGGGCTATTCTATGGGCGAAAGCGTGTTGCGTGTGGAAAGCGCGGCCCTTTTAGTCCTGGGGCTCCATTTCTGGGCAAAAAACTGTCTGGTGTGAGTTGCCCAAAAGCGCAAGGTATGTATGTCTCTGGTCAGCCCACTTCCTGAACGCATACGCCCGCAAATTCTGGATGAGTTTGTGGGGCAGGGCCATATTATGGATAAAGTGCGGGCTTTTCTTAATGCCCCGCGTTTACCTTCCTTACTTTTTTTTGGCCCGCCCGGCTGTGGAAAATCCACGCTGGCACTTTTGCTTGCCAAAGCACGCGGGCAAAATTATTTGCGTTTAAGCGCACCGGAAGCCGGCCTTACCCAGCTTCGCAAGCAACTGGCCAATGTGGATATCCTTATTCTGGATGAATTGCACCGTTTTTCCAAAGCCCAGCAAGACTTTTTTTTGCCCATACTGGAAAGCGGTTCTATTGTTATGCTTGCCACCACAACGGAAAACCCCTCTTTCAGTGTTACACGCCAGCTTCTTTCCCGTATGCATGTTTTGCGTTTGCGCCCCCTCTTAAGGGACGAACTTTTGCTTCTGGCAAAACGCGGGGCAGAAAAAAGCGGGGTAGAGCTGCCGGAAGACTGCCTGGATTTTTTAGCCACAGTGGCCCATGGTGATGCCCGTACCATGCTGAATCTTTTGGAATATGTGGCTGGCATGCCCAAAGAAGAGCAGAATCTGGAAGCTATCCGCCGTGCTATGCCAGAAGTGATGACCCGCCATGATAAAGACGGGGACAGCCATTATGAACTGGCTTCTGCTCTTATTAAATCCATACGTGGCAGTGATGTGGACGCGGCCTTGTATTATCTGGCCTGCCTTCTGGAAGGGGGAGAAGACCCGCGTTTTATATGCCGCCGCCTTATTCTTTCTGCCTCCGAAGATGTGGGGCTTGCCGACCCCGCGGCTTTGCCGCTGGCTGTTTCCTGCCAGCAGGCTGTAGAGTTTGTGGGTATGCCGGAGGGCTTTATCCCTCTTGCAGAAACTGTCACCTATTTATGTCTGGCGCATAAAAGTAATTCCTCGTATGCTGCGTACCACAATGCCGCCCGGGAAATAAAGGCCAATGGCCCTAAACCTGTGCCTTTGCATTTGCGTAATGCTTCCACAGCATTACAAAAAGAATGGGGCTTTGGGCAAAATTACAAGTATCCCCATAATTTCCCGGAATCCTTTGTGGAACAGGAATATTTTCCCAAAGAGGTGCTGACGCGCCGTTATTACCAGCCCAAAAACCAGGGTGAGGAACCCAGGCTTTCTGCCTGGTGGAAAAATAAACACAATATCAAAAAAGATTAAAGGACGTATTATGCCTGATCCATCTATTTTTACATCGGAAAAACTTGCCACTATTTTCCCGCCCGAACGTACAGAAGCGTTTTTTGAAGCTTTGTTTGGCGGGGCAGAAGATGGCGCGTATGATATAGGCCTTAGCCTTGACTCTGTGCAGCCGGAGCTTGTTTCCCTTTTTTTTGAACTAAAAAAACGCCCCGGCAAATGCCTTGCCTGTAATCTGACCTCCGGTCTGCCGGAAGTTTTTAAACGTCACCCTATACTGGATGTGAAAGGGGTGGCTGCCCAAATTGCCGGCCTTGCCGGTTTTGATGTCTATACCTATGAAGTAGGGAAAACCCGGGAATACTCGGACGAGTTGCATGTTATCCCCTTACTGGTCAAAAAAGGCACTGCCTGAGACTTTTGTCCCGCAGGGAACACAACGGAAAAGGAAAAACCATGTCTACAGGTCATGCAAGCCCCATACGTCAGGACGCTGCTGCCAAGGTAACAGGCCGGGCCCGTTATACAGGTGATTTTACTATGCCTGGTATGCGTCATGCCGTGTATGTACGCTCTCCCCATGCGCATGCGTCTGTTTTGTCTGTCCGGAAAGAAAAAGCCCTTGCTATGCCGGGTGTAGAGGCTATTTTTACCTGGGAGGATGTCGCCCATTTGCCCCTTTATGCAACAGCCGGGCATCCTTATTCCATTTACCCTGACCATGCGGATGTGGCAGACAAACACCTGCTTACCAATTATGCCCGGTATGAAGGGGATGAAGTGGCTATTGTTGTGGCCCGCACCTTTTTGGAAGCCCGGCAGGCAGCCGAAGCTGTAGAAGTGGAATATGAGTTGCTTCCCGTTGTCACAACAGCCACGGAAGCTGTTTTGCCCCATGCTCCTCTTGTCCATCCTGAGCGCGGCACAAACCTTGTGGGTGCCCACCATTTTGGGGTAGACCCAACAGGCCAGATTTTACCGGAGAATCCGGCAGACCGCACCTCTGTATTGCCCCAGAATATTGCCGAATTGCTTGTGAAAATACCCGCAGACGGTTATGTGGCAAAAGCTATGTTCCAGACTTCCCGTGCCCAACATTGCCAGCTTGAAAACCAAATAGCCACAGCCTATATGGACGATTTGGAGAGGGTGGTGATTATTTCTTCCACCCAGATACCCCATATTGCGCGGCGTATTACCGGGCAGGCTCTGGATTTACCATGGAGTCGTATACGGGTGATTAAACCCTATATAGGTGGGGGCTTTGGCAATAAACAAGATGTGATAGTGGAACCCATGGTGGCATTTCTGGCGCTTAAACTTGGTGTTCCTGTACAAATTGCCCTGAGCAGGGAAGAATGTTTTATGGCCACACGCACACGGCATCCTTTTACTATACAGGGGGCTGTGGGGCTGGAAAAAAATGGAAATTTGTGCGCCATAGCCTTATACGCCTTTTCCAACACAGGGGCCTACGCTTCCCACGGGCATTCCATAGCGGCTGCTGGTGGTTCCAAAATGGCCACTCTGTATCCCAAAACGCCGTATACGTTTGTAGCCAGAACCCTGTATACCAACACCCCTGTGGCAGGCGCCATGCGTGGGTATGGTTCGCCGCAGGTTTGTTTTGCTCTGGAATCCTTACTGGATGACGCCGCGTGTGCGCAAGGGCTGGACCCTTTGGCAGTACGCCTTTCCAATACAGGATACCCGGGGGTTATTTCCCCGCTTTCCGGCGAGCCTTTATACACCCATGGTCTGGCGGAATGTCTTACCGCCGGTGCAGACCGTTTTGCCTGGAACACCGCACGGGAAGAGGCTATGGCTTTTAACCAGACTTCCGCCCATGTTAAGCATGGTCTGGGTGTTGCCTGTTTCAGTTATGGTTCAGGCACATACCCCGCCAATCCGGAACCTGCCGGCGCGCGCCTTACCCTGCAACAGGACGGCACATTTTTCCTTATGTGCGGGGCTACAGAAATAGGGCAGGGCGCGGATACGGTGTTTGCCCAAATGGCGGCAGAAACCATGGGGGTTTATACCCATTGCGTGCATACTGTCAGTACACAGGATACGGACCATACCCCCTTTGACCCAGGGGCGTACGCTTCCAGACAAACATTTGTGAATGGTTTTGCCATTAAAAAAGCGGCGGAACAAATGCGCACGAAAGTTCTGGAATACGCAGCTCTTATGACAGGGCATGCGGTGGAATCTCTCACGCTTTTTGGTGAGTTTGTGGTTTTTGCCCACAACCCTGAAACGCAGGTGCTTTCTTTAAACGCCCTTGCGCTGGACGCTTTTTATAACCGTGAACGGGGTTGCCAGCTTTTTGCAGAATCCGGTGTGAAAGTAACGGAAAATCCGCCTGCGTATGGCTGTACATTTGCGGAAATAGAGGTGGACATTCCCTTGTGTCGTATCCGTGTTAAAAGACTCCTGAATGTCCATGACAGTGGCATTATCCTGAACCAGCAGGCAGCCAGAGGGCAGGTGCAGGGCGGTATGGCTATG
>CAZJOG010000101.1:0-8489 GCA_964547565.1 uncultured Desulfovibrionaceae bacterium | reverse complement strand
GGGGCGAGGAGCCCCCCATCCCATCTTGCCTCTGTGCTCGCTCAGCGTCTATTTTTGCCGAGTTGGCACATAACTTCGTAGGAGATGGTGTTCCACCATGTTGCCAGTTCGTGTGGGTGTATAGCCACAGCGTGGGGGCCGCCCATAATCCATGCCCAGTCTCCTTCTTGGAGGGGGAAGGGGGCGTTGGTGATATCAAGGCATGTCATTTGCATAGAAACGCGGCCTATAACAGGGGCGCGGAAGCCGAAGTCCGGGCTTTGGGGGTCAGTAAAGGCCATGCAGGCGCCGCCTTGGAGGAGGGGGGCAGTTTTAGGGTTTCTGCGGTAGCCGTCTGCGTAGCCTATGCCGATAATGGCGACGGTTGTGGGTTTATCTGTGGTGAAGGTGCGGCCGTATCCTATTGTTTTTCCTGCATCAAGGGGGTGAACAGAGAGAACGGGGGCTTTAACGGCCATAGCGGGTTTAAGGTTTTCGCCGGCTATGGCGAGGGAGGTGTTAAAAAAGGGATTCCCGCCGTAAAGGGCTATTCCGGGCCTGCCCAGGTTGCCGGCAAGTTGCGGGTAGGCGAGCAGGCAGGCGGAGTTCCCGAGGGAGAGGGTGATGGAGGGGTTGAGGGCTTGGAGGGGGGCGGCGCTTTGGAGCAGAAGGGCGTGCTGATTATGGGTAAAATCTTCTGCTTCTGGGGAATCTGCTTCTGCAAGGTGGGAGAGAAGAAAGTCGGGGGTAAGGGAGGTAGTGCTGAGGAAGCGGGCAACTTCCGGGGTATCTTGCACGCCAAAGCCAAGGCGGGCCATGCCAGTATCCACTTTCAGGGCAATGGGGTGATTTTTGAGTGTTTGGGCCGCAAGGCGGAGGTTTTGGAAGCTGTGGACAACGGGGGTGATGTTGAAGGCGGTGGCAAGTTGTGCATCTTCCCTGGAGGTGAGGCCAAGCAGGGCGATAATATGGCCATTAAAGCCATTTTTGCGGACAAGGCAGGCTTCTTCAACAGAGCCAACGGCAAGGTGGGTGACGCCCTCTGCGGCGTAGAGGCTGGCGCAGAGCTGCAGGCCGTGGCCGTAGGCATCTGCTTTGATAACAGGCATAAGGGGCAGGCCGGTTTTTTGCAAAAAGCGGAAATTATGGAGCAGGGCGCTCTGGTCTATTTCCACGCGGCAAAGGGGGGTATCCATTTTTTTTCCTTTTGTGGGAGAAGGTTGGTAGCCAGGTCACAGAGAGGGCGAGACTGGGGGAAAAAACCTTTTGCCTTTTTAGGCAAGGGGCTGTATGGTAAGCAACGTATTTGTAGCGCGTACCGGCAAGGCTGACAAGACTTCTCTTTTGCCTTGATTTTATGAAGGAAATATATGGGCTGTGTTCGTTTAATCCTCACCCTTCTGTTTTTTTCTGGTGTATGTTCTGCCCTCCATGTGTTGCCTGCTCAGGCAGCCCAGTCTTTTGCCGTGGGGAGTATGGGAACGTCTATGCTGGTAGATGATCCTTCTGTGCCATGGCATCTTGAGGCGGATTCTCTGACAACGTATGGCGATGGGGATATTATAGAGGCAGAAGGAACGGTTATACTCACGCGGGGGAATGATTACCTTAAGGCGGATTTTGCACGTTTTTTTGCCACAACCGGCTGGGTTTTGTTACAAAAAAATGTGAAGGTAAAGCTGGGCAAGGATGAACTGACAGCATCCGAGGCGGAATTTGACCTGAACACAAATACCGGCTGGCTGAAGGATGGCAATGTTTTTATGTCGGGCCCCCATATGTATTTTACGGGTGGCTATGTAACAAAACACGATGGCGACAGGTATTCTTTCCAGAACGCTAAAGTAACGGCTTGCGACGATGATGTGCCGGACTGGTCTCTTTTTGCGGAAGAGGTGGTGGTAGAGGTAGACGGGTACGCGCGTTTATCCCACGGTTCTTTCCAGATAAAGGACCAGCCTGTTTTATATTCCCCGGTGCTTATTGTGCCGGCAAAACTTACACGCCAGAGCGGGCTTATAAAGCCGGATGCGGGCTTTAGCAGCTTGCACGGGGCATTTGTGACATTGCCGTATTTTTGGGCTATTGATGAAACCCAGGATCTTACGGCGTATTTTTCCTGGTTTGAAAAAACGGGCATTATGCCCGCTTTGGAGTATCGGCGTTTTCCCAAAGAGAAGGAAAAACTTTGGGGAGCATTTGATGTTTTGCTGGGTTCCCGCCCAGTGCTGGACGACGCCAAAGACCGTGTGGACAACACGGATGGTTTTATCCGCAATAATTCTTTCCGCTTTTGGTTCAGGGGTATGGCAGATGGTCAGCTTGCGGAAACAGAGTGGTACTATAAAGGCAACTGGGATATTGTTTCCGACCAGAACTTTCTGCGTGAATTCCAAAAACGGATGACAGGTTTTGACAATACCCGCAATGCCAGCTTTAGTTTTTTTGGGCGTGACTTTACGCCTATGGATCAAAACCGTGTGACAGAAGGGTATTTTTACAGAAACACGGACTATTTGCACCTGACATTAGGTGCACGGTATGAGCAAGACCCGCGCCTTGGCAATGGGAACATGCCGGGCAGTCTGGACACAACCCCCCAGCGTCTGCCAGAGTTTAACGCCTACCTGTATAAAACCAGACTTTTTTCCACACCTCTGGAGGTGCAGGGCAGTGCGCATACCAGTTACACGTTTCGGCGTAAGGGAACATCTGGTTTTAAAACGGAAATTGCGCCTGCGCTCAGTCTTCCCATCAATTTCCAGTATGGAACAGCTATAGCAAGCGCGGGCTTCAAGTATTCCCTTTATTGGGGAACACGGGGTGGGGTGGTTTCGCCTCTTAACCCGCACCCGGCCCCGCCCGGCAGTAAAAAGCAGGGGGACGGCGGTCGTTTTTTGCCAGAACTTTCCCTCGCGGCATTCACGCAGGCCAGTAAGGTATGGGCATTGCCGGAAAAATTGCCATTTGTGAGGGCAGAACCTCTTGTGGCGGCAGCGGAAAATGTGGGCAAAAGCGAGTGGGTAGCTGTGCGCCACCTTGTGCAACCGCGGGTCACATATTCCTGGATTCCGTTTGTAGAGCAGGAAACACGGCCATTTTATACCCTGGATGACCGTGTGGTACCCCGGCATGAAATTACACTCTCCCTTGCCAATGTGTTTACCATAAAACGTAACACTGTGGTGGAAAATAAGGATGGCACATACGCGCTTTCCCCTTCCTACGAGGATATTTTCCGCCTGCGCCTGGTAGGGGGGTATGATTTTGAAGAAGCCCAGCGCACACGGTACGCGCAGGAATATAAAAAACGCCCTGTAAAAGATTTGGTGCTGGAAACATCTTTTGCGCCTAATCCCTATATATCATTTTGGAATAACAGCGCGTTTTCATTTTACACCAAAAACTTCACACGCAATGATTTGGGTGTGACGCTAAATTATAATAACCGGGCGTCCGTGAGTGCCGCGTATTCCAGCCGCACCAAAGACTACAACTACATCCAGAAAGTGCATTATGAAAATAAAGGGGATATCCGGTGGGAGCAAAACCTGCAGCTTTTGCACAGCGCGCTTAACCTGAATTTTTCCGACCGTTTTTCCGTGCAGCTTTCCGACTTTACCAACCTGCGTACAGGTAAAAACTATGAACGCAAAATTTCCGTGGCCTTTACGGAACAATGCTGGCGTATTGTGGGCAGTTACGGCTATGCCAATAAAGAACGGAGTGTGCAGCTGATGGTGGAGTTGACAGGGATATTGGATTAGAGCATTTTCGTTAATAAACGCGAAATGCTCTGGCGGCAGCGCGAGCGCCGCCCGCGGCGAGGAGTAGGCGAAATTTACTTTCGCCGTCACGACGAGGCCAGCGTGCCTTTAGAAAATTATCGCAACTTGTTGCAATAATTTTCGGATATGCTCTAGGGGAAAATACCCTCACAAAAAAACACGGCCTTTTGTTCTGCAAAAGGCCGTGTTTCTGTATAAAACAAGAAGCGGTAAGATTATTCCATTTTCATAAACAGGCGGGAGAAACGCGGGCCATTCCCCGGTTCCCATGACCAGTAAATACGCCATGCTTTGCCGTGTATGGCTTCTTTTTTGACAAACCCCCAGTAACGGGAATCGCGGGAATTATCGCGGTTATCGCCCATCACAAAAAAGGAATGGGCAGGTACGGTCACAGGGCCGTAGTTATCTCTCACATCCATCATCATGTGGGGGTCTTTGTGCTGGGTATAGGGTTCCTGCACAGGGGTGTTGTTACGGTAAAGCTGTTTGTCGCGTATTTCAATGGTATCCCCGGGTACACCAATAACACGTTTAATGTAATCCACGCTGGGGTCTTCAGGGTATTTAAAAACAATAATATCGCCGTGGGCCGGGTCATTGCCTTCATACAACCAGGAGTTGTCTGTAAAAGGGTTTTTCATGCCGTAGGCCATTTTGTTGACCAGCAGATAGTCGCCTATCTGTATGGTTTCCAGCATGGAGCCAGAAGGTATGGTAAAAGGTTGGAAAAAAAACGTGCGGATAATAATAGCCACAACAAGGGCTACTAGAAGCGCCTCACCATACTCACGTACAAGCGATTTTTTTTTCGGGGGTGTTTCCATGTGGGGCTGTTTAACACAAATGGTGCTTTTTTGCAAGCGTTGGCGTTGGCGAGAAAAAAGGAAAGGGGCATTATACTTACTACGCACCCAGAACATGGATAGAGCTGAGGGGGAATTTCCGGCAGATTATCCTTGGCAGAGAACAGGTATTTTGGTACATACCACCCCATGGACGCTATACTTTCTGTGCGTGAGGTCACTGAGCGCATTAAACAAACACTGGAAACACGCTTCCCGTATATCTGGGTCAGGGGGGAAGTGGCTAATCTGTCACGCCCGCAGTCCGGGCATGTGTATTTTTCGCTGAAGGAGCAGGAGGCCTTGCTTGCCTGTGTATGGTTTGCGGGTAACCAGAAGCCGCAAAAGTTTGATCCTCTTACGGGCGAAGTGTGGGAAGATGGCCCCAAAGAAAGCCTTGCCAGACATCTGGAAAATGGTCAGCAAATAGAAGTGGCAGGACGCCTTGGGGTATACGCGGCGCGCGGGGGATACCAGCTTGTGGTGGAAACCGGGCAGCCCGGAGGCCTTGGGGCGCATTTGCTGGCGCTGGAGGCGCTAAAGAAAAAACTGGCGGCCAAAGGGTATTTTGATATTACCCGCAAGCGCCCTATACCGTACGCGCCCAAACGTGTGGCACTTGTGACGGCACCCACAGGGGCGGCTGTGCATGATTTTATCCGTGTTTCTGCGGATCGTGGTTTAGGCTGTGAAATACGGGTGTACCCTGCGCTTGTGCAGGGGGCGGAAGCCCCGGCAGCCATAGTGTCTGCTATGGAAAAAGCCAATACCCCGGAGCAGGATACCGGCAGGCCGTGGGCCGATGTTTTGGTGCTGACACGCGGAGGCGGCTCTGCGGAAGATCTGGCGGCGTTTAATGATGAGCGTGTGGCGGATGCCGTGTTTGTTTCCGCTTTGCCAGTGCTGACAGGCATAGGCCATGAGGTGGACAGAAGCCTGGCGGATCTGGTGGCAGATAAAGAGGCCGCTACCCCCAGCCATGCGGCTTTGCAGCTGTGGCCTTCCCGTGCCCAGTATGTGCAGGCACTGGATGAAGTCGCGTTGGCACTGGAAGCAACCTGGGGGCGTTTTTTAACACGTTGGCAGGAAAAACTGGCACGGGTAAAACAAACCTTTACGCTTCTTTCGCCAGAGGTGCGTTTACAAAACAGGCAAATGGCGTTAGAACAGATAAAGCGGCGTTTGGGCTTGGCGTTTACTTTTGCTTTACAAAGCAGAAAACAGGAAGTGGCAAACCTGTCAAGGCGTTTTTATTTTGCCGGGCAAACCTGTATGGAAAAGCCGCGTATGCGGCTGGAATACGCCGCCCTGAAACTACAGGCCCAAAGCCCGCTTACACCGTTGGAAAGAGGGTATGCGCTTGTGGAAGACGCAGCAAGCGGTCGTTTTGTGCGTTCTGTGCATACCACAGCGGTGGGCGCTTCCATACGGGTGCACTTAAAAGATGGCGCTTTTGACGCCACGGTTCATACCCTCCAGCCGGCAGAACAGGGGCCATCAACACCTGATGAAGTTTAACAAGGAACACATTTTCATGACCTGTACCCGTATTTCCTCCATTCTTTTTTCCTGTCTGGCTGTTTTGCTTTTTTCCGGGCAAAAGGCGGAAGCTCTTTCCTTGTCTGCCCCGGCAGAAGTAAGCCAGGGCCGTGCGTTTACGGTGTTTGTGGAAGACAATAAACCTTTTGAAGGCACACTTTTCTGGCGCGGGAAAGAGGTGCCAGTAAACGGCACTCTTGTGCAAACAGGGGATAGTATGGCATGGCAGGCGGAATGTATGCTGGCTGTGCCGGAAGACGGCAAAGGTATTTTGCCTGTAGTTTTCAGGACGCCTTCTGAAAAGGCGGAAGCGTCTGTGTCTGTTAAGGCGGTAAACTGGCCCAAGCAAACCCTGCAGGTGGAGCCTAAGTATGTAGAACCCCCAACAGATGTGCATGCCCAGATAGAACGGGACCGCAAGCGTAACAGCGCGGTGCTTGCCAGTATCACACCGGAAAAAATGTGGGATTTGCCTTTCCAGCGGCCTGTAAAAGGTGGCATAAGCAGTGTATTTGGCGGCCGCAGGGTTTTTAATGGGCAGGAGAGGGCGCCGCATAAAGGCACAGATATGCGCGGGGCAACCGGCACGCTGATTAAAGCCTTGTCTGGGGGTATTGTGCGTATAGCTGAACCCCAGTATTATTCCGGCAATGTGGTGTATGTGGACCATGGCCAGGGGGTGATAAGCCTGTACTGCCATATGTCTGTTATCCGCGTGCAGGAAGGGGACAGGGTAGAAAAAGGGCAGGTACTGGGGGAAGTGGGGGCAACAGGCCGTGTGACAGGCCCGCATTTGCACCTGGGTGTGAATATTTTGGGTGATGCTGTGGACGCTTTGCCCCTTTTTGAAAACGAGCTTAAGGTTGTGGGTGGCCCCAGCAAGGAAGATCCCAAACCCCAGCAGAATACCGCAAAAAAATAGCCTGAAAAACAGGGAAAGCGCAACCATGGCAAAAAAAGAAGACGAAAGTTTTGAGGCTCGGATGGCACGGCTGGAAGCAATAAGCGCGCTTTTGGAAAAAGGGGATGCCACGCTGGAATCGAGTGTGGCCCTTTATAAAGAAGGCCTGGCCCATGTTGCTGCCTGCGAAATCCAACTTGCTGAGGCCAAAAACGCTATCCAGCTATTAACGCCGGATGGGAGAGTTGTGCCCTTTACAGAAAAGCCAGGCGTTATGGAGGAAGTTTAATGCCCACCCTTCTTGAAATGCGCCGTACCCTTGTGACAGACAGCCTGAGGGAGCTTACCCAGCGTGTGGCGCCTGCCACATTTTTCCAGGGTGGGGAACATAAACTGCGCGAAGCCATGGCCTACAGCCTTATGGCAGGGGGGAAAAGACTGCGCCCCATTTTATGCCTGACCAGCGCGGCGCTTGTTTGCCGTTTTCGCAGTAAAAAAGAATTTATCGAACCGCTTTTGCGTGTGATTATGCCCTTTGCCTGCGCGCTTGAGTGTATACACACCTATTCTCTTATCCACGATGATTTGCCCGCTATGGATAATGATGACATGCGGCGTGGCCAGCCCACCTGCCATAAAAAATACGGGGAAGCCCAGGCTATTTTGGCGGGTGATGCGCTGCTGACAGACGCGTTTTCGTTTATGTCCTCTCTTGTGGAAATTCCCAAATTCCCGCCTTTGCGTGTGCTTTTGGCCATACAGGAAGTGGCGCATGCGGCGGGCAGCCATGGCATGGTGCTGGGGCAGTCACTGGATATGCTGGGTATTGCGAATATGGTCATGGGGGAAAAGTCCCGTAAGGACGCCCTTGCGTCTATGGACGCTTTAAAAACAGGCGCGCTTATGGAAGCCGCCTGCCTTTCCGGGGCTATTCTGGCGGGCGCAGATAATGCTAAGGATGCGGAACAGCAGGCCATGCGCCATTTTGCCGCGCATTTTGGTCTGGCCTTCCAGATAAGCGATGATATTCTGGATGTTACAGGTAAGCCGGAAGAAACAGGCAAAAGCAGCGGGAAGGACAGTGCCCAGCAAAAAGCCACATGGCCCGCGCTTCTGGGTTTGGAAGCCAGTAAAAAACTGGTGGAAAATGCCTGCCATGAAGCGGAACAGGCGCTTAGTCTTTTTGAAGAAAGTGAAGATAAAACCCTGCTTGTGGATCTTGTGCGGCAACTTCCCCAAAGGAATCACTAGAATATTGTATGGAACATATGCTTGATACTCTTTCTTTTCCCCAGGCTATACAGCAACTTAGCCTTGGGGAAAAACAGGCTCTTGCCGCAGAAGTGCGGGAACGTATTCTGCAGGTTGTTTCCCACAACGGGGGGCACCTTGCGCCATCTTTGGGTGTGGTGGAACTTACCATAGCCTTGCTGGCGG
>CAZJOG010000100.1:0-8528 GCA_964547565.1 uncultured Desulfovibrionaceae bacterium | reverse complement strand
AAAAGTTCTTTTTGGAGAGGGGGTGGGGGTTTGGGGGAGGGGGAGTACCTTTTTGTTTCAACAAAAAGGTATCTCCCCCTCCCCCAATCTCACACTCTCTAGTACATGCCGTCCATGCCGCCCATGCCTGCGGGCATAGCGGGGGCAGCTTCTTTAGGCTGGGGTTTTTCTGCTATGGCGCAGTCTGTTGTCAGGAGGAGGGAAGCGACGGAGGCGGCGTTTTGCAGGGCGATGCGTGTCACCTTTTTGGGGTCTATGACGCCGGCCTTGATAAGGTCTTCGTATTCGCCGGAGGCGGCGTTAAAGCCGAAGCCGTCTTTACCCTGGCGCACTTTTTCCACAACAACGGAGCCTTCGAAGCCGGCGTTGGTGGCGATTTGGCGCAGGGGTTCTTCCAGGGCGCGGCGGACGATATTGACGCCGGCGACTTCGTCGTCGTCGACGAGTTTGAGGCTATCGAGGGAGGCAAGGCAGCGGATAAAGGCTGCGCCGCCGCCGGGGACAATACCTTCTTCCACGGCTGCGCGGGTGGCGTTAAGGGCATCTTCCACGCGGTCTTTCTTTTCTTTCATTTCAATTTCTGTGGCTGCGCCCACATGGATAACGGCTACGCCGCCCACAAGTTTGGCAAGGCGTTCCTGCAGTTTTTCGCGGTCATAATCGGAGGAAGTTTCGTCAATCTGGGCGCGGATTTGTTTAACGCGGGCTTTGATATCGTCGCCTTTGCCGGCGCCGTCCACGATAGTGGTGTTATCTTTGTCGATAATTACACGTTTGGCTGTGCCAAGGTCGGCGAGGGTGAAGTTTTCGATTTTGAGGCCCATGTCTTCGGAGGCAACCTGGCCACCGGTAAGGATGGCTATATCTTCCAGCATGGCTTTGCGGCGGTCGCCAAAGCCGGGGGCTTTGACGGCGGCAACTTGCAGGACGCCGCGCAGTTTATTGACAACAAGGGTAGCCAGGGCTTCGCCTTCCACGTCTTCGGCAACAATAACAAGGGGGCGGTTCACTTTGGCTATTTGTTCAAGGATAGGCAACATTTCCTTCATGCTGGCAATTTTCTTTTCCTGCAGAAGAATGTAGGGGTTATCCAGTTCGCAGACAAGTTTTTCTGTGTCTGTGACAAAGTAGGGGGAGAGGTAGCCGCGGTCAAACTGCATACCTTCCACGGTGTCCAGGGTGGTTTCCAGGCCTTTGGCTTCTTCCACGGTGATAACGCCTTCTTTGCCCACTTTGCTCATGGCGTCGGCAATGATGTTACCGATGGTGGAATCGGAGTTGGCGGAAATAGTGCCAACCTGGGCAATTTCTTTTTGGTCGCGGGTAGGTTTGGCGAGGGAAGAAAGTTCTTTGGTAACAGCTTCCACGGCTTTGTCTATGCCACGTTTAATGGCCATGGGGTTACGGCCGGCGGCGACCAGTTTGACGCCTTCGTGGTAGATAGACTGGGCAAGGACTGTGGCAGTGGTGGTACCGTCGCCAGCTATGTCGCTGGTTTTGGAGGCCACTTCGCGCACCATTTGGGCGCCCATGTTTTCAAATTTATCTTCCAGTTCAATTTCTTTGGCAACGGAAACGCCGTCTTTGGTGATAACGGGGGCGCCGTAGCTTTTTTCAATAAGCACGTTGCGGCCTTTGGGGCCAAGGGTCACTTTAACGGCATTGGCAAGTTTGTCCACGCCGGCAGAAAGGCGTTCGCGGGCTTTGGTATCAAAAATAATCTCTTTGGCAGACATAATAAGAATCTCCTAAAAATGGCTAAATAAGGGGGCTGACGCAATACACGTTTCGTATATGGATAAAAAAAGAGGCGGGATTAGCCAATAATGGCAAGGATGTCGTCTTCGCGCATCACAAGGTGTTCCACGCCATCAAGTTTAATATCTGTGCCTGCGTATTTGCTGAACAGGACAATGTCGCCCGCTTTAACTTCAGGGGCCATAAACTTGCCGGAGTCGTCACGTTTGCCAGGGCCAACCGCCACAACTTCACCACGGGAAGGTTTTTCCTTGGCGGTATCAGGGATAAAAAGGCCGCCGGCTGTTTTTTCTTCCGTTTCCAGACGTTTGACTAACACTCGGTCGCTCAGGGGCTTGAAACTCATAACCACATATCCTCCAAAAATAGTAATTGATTGGGATAATGGAGCGTAATTGCTCCATAAAGATCCTGAAACCACGCGGCAGCAACGCCGTTTTGTATGGAAGATTCCAGGCATCGAAAAAAGAAATAAGGCAAGCTTTGCTTTTGAAAAGGGGGCAGGAGATATTTTTCCTTAATTTTTATCGTAACATTTTGGAATTATAGTGAAAAAAATTTATTATTAAATAGAGGCTGGACACTGTCCCAGAGGCGGTGTAACTTTATAAACCACGTATCGTTTTTGAAAAGGAGACCCCATGTTTCCCACTACTCGTCACCGTATGGAGTATGTATGCACCAACCCGTCCTGCCAGGCGCATTATCCTGTTGACCAGTTGCTTTACACCTGCCCGTCCTGCGGGGGGGTATTTCTTCTGGAAGATATGGATTTTGATCAATATATGGAATGGGGCCCCGCGTATTTTAAAACGGCCTTTGCGGAGCGGCGGGTGGCAAATGCGGGTAACGTGGCTTTTTCCGGTATTTTCCGCTTTTATGAGCTGATGGCGCCGGTTTTGGAAGAAGCGGATATTCTTTGCCTGGGGGAAGGCAATACGCCCATAGTGGAAGCCCCCAAAGCTTTGCAGGAGCTGACAGGTTTATCGTTTGCGTATAAAAATGAAGGTCAAAACCCCAGCGCGTCGTTTAAAGACCGTGGTATGGCGGGGGCTTACAGCTATATTAAAAGCATGGTTCGCCTCCATGGGTGGGACAATGTGCTTTGTGTGTGCGCTTCCACGGGGGATACTTCTGCGGCGGCTGCCATGTATGGGGCGTATGTGGGGCCCCCTGTAAAAACGGTGGTGCTTTTGCCACAGGGCAAAGTAACGCCAGAGCAGCTTGCCCAGCCGCTTGGTAATGGGGCGCTGGTGGTGGAAGTGCCCGGGGTCTTTGATGACTGCATGAAGCTGGTGGAGCTTTTGGCGGAGGAATACCCTGTTGCGCTTTTAAACTCTAAAAACGCCTGGCGCATTTTGGGGCAGGAATCTTATGCGTATGAGGTGGCGGAGTGGTATAACTGGGATCTGGCGGGCCACAGTCTTTTTGTGCCTGTTGGGAATGCGGGGAATATAAGCGCTATTATGTCTGGCTTGTTGAAGCTGAAACGTCTGGGCATTCTGCCAGTTTTGCCAGCTTTGTACGGGGTGCAGTCAGAAAGGGCAAACCCTGTGTGGAAATATTACAGCCAGCCCAGGGGCAGCAGGGTCTATACGCCTGTGCAGGTGCGTCCCAGTGTGGCGCAGGCCGCTATGATAGGCAACCCTGTTTCTTTCCCGCGGGTGCAGAAACTGGTGGAGCAGTATGAGGCGGCGGGTGGCTTTTTCCATGTGGTAGAAGTGGAGGAGCAGGCGATTATGGACGCCATGCTGATAGCCAATCGCCACGGCCATATTGCCTGCACCCAGGGGGGGGAATGTCTGGCGGGTCTTATGCGGGCAAAAGAGCTGGGTTTATACGACCCCAAAAGCCATGCTCTTTTAGATGCCACAGCTCACAGCCTTAAGTTTGCGGTTTTCCAAAATAAATATTACGCGGGCGATTTATCCCCGTATGGGGTTAAGGCCCGGCCGGAACTCCAAAACAGCCCGATTATGTTACTGGATCAGGAAAAAAAAGCCACACTTTCTCAGGAGGTATTTACACGCGAGGCCGCGGATTCCCTTGCCGCCCGTTTATTGTTAAAACCAAAAAAAGGATAATACCATGCAAAGCAAACTCATCATTCTCAGTTTTGCTGCCTGCGTCATGCTGGGGCTGTTTGCCCCCCCTGCAGAGGCTCTGCCTAACCCTGTGGTACAGTATGACTCCATTATGGAAGCAGAGGCTGCCACGCATGTTGTGGCGTCTGCTCCCACCATTTTACCGCCGGGCTATAGCCTTGCCTCTGTTTCTGCCATTGATAACAAAGTTCTCCAGGTTATTTACAAAAACCCTGCCGACAGCCAAGTGTGTTACCGTGTGGCCCTTGGCACGGGGGATATAAGCGGCCTGTACGGGGAGTATGAAACCAAAACTCTGGATATTGCCGGCATGCCTGTTACCACCAAGTGGGACAAAGGCGGCATTATTTTAGCCATGTGGACACATGCAGAGCAAACCTACTCTGTTTATTTTGAAGAACCTGTTGATTTGGATTTTATCACCCGCTTTATCCAAAGCCTTCCTCCTGCACTGTAAGCCAGTAGTACCCGGAGTTCTTATGCCATATTCATTCAGCACAACAGCGTGGACTGCCAGTGAAAAAATTTTCCAAGGCATTCTTGACCACCCTTTTATGAAAGAGCTTGCCGCAGGCACCCTGCCGGCAGAAAAGTTTTGTTATTTTATTGGGCAGGATGGCCTGTATTTGCCGGAGTATTCCCGCGCACTTGCCCAGGCGGCCATAAAAACCGACAACGAACACATGGCTGTGTTTTTTCTGGAAGCAGCCAAAGCCTCCCTTTGCAGCGAGCCGGAAATACACGCGTATTACATGACATTGTTTAATATGCCGCCTGTAAAAGAAATGGCCCCAAGCTGTTTTGCTTACACCCGTCATCTTTTGGAAGTTGCGGTTGTGGAAAGCCTGCCTGTGTTAGCGGCGGCTCTGCTTCCCTGCGCATGGATTTATGCAGAAATAGGCCTTTACCTTTTGAATGAGGCCACGGAGGGGAATCCCTATTATTCCTGGATAAAATCTTACGCAGACCCTGAATTCAGGGTAACGGCCATCACCTTGCGTGATTTTTGCGACACATTGGCCCTTCAGGTAAGCGGAAAAGAACAGCAGCGTATGCTGGAGGTGTACCTTACAGGTGCGCGCCTGGAATACTGCTTCTGGGACGATGCGTACCAGATGAGAACATGGCCTGTGTAAAAAAGGCCCCAATTGTTACCAGTTGTTACCAGTTGTTACCAGTTGCCCCCCATTTTGGTGGCTTTTCCCGGGTAACACGGCAAGCAGCTGATTAACCACATACAATATTCTTGCCATAGCGCGGGTGAAATGGGAGATTTTTGCCACTCTGCATTTTACCCGTGTTTTTTTCTTGCAATTTTCCACATGGAGTGTTATTTTTCCCACACATAAAACGTAGAACATAGTGTTCTGTGTTCTTTTGGAAACAAGTGAGAAAAAACATATGGCATTTCCTGAATTAAAAATAGGGCATCTTACCGCTACAACCCCCATTGTCCAAGGGGGCATGGGTGTGGGTATTTCCATGGCAGGTCTGGCTTCTGCGGTTGCGGAGCAGGGCGGTATTGGCGTTATTGCAGGTGCCATGATAGGCATGAAAGAGCCTGATATTATTAAAGAACCTATTCAAGCCAATGTGCGCGCCCTGAAGGTGGAACTTGAAAAAGCCCGCGCCCGCACAAGTGGTATTATTGGCGTTAACATTATGACCGCTCTTACCACCTTCCGCGAAATGGTGCGTGCTTCTATCGAAAGTGGTGCGGATATTATATTTTCCGGCGCGGGCCTGCCTTTGGACATGCCCAAACACCTTTTGGAACTGCGCGAAGAAAAACAGCAGAATTTCCAAACCTGCCTTGTGCCTATTGTTTCTTCTGGTCGCGCCGCGGGTGTTATTGCCAAAAAATGGCTTTCCAGATACGATTACCTGCCAGACGCCTTTGTGGTAGAAGGCCCAAAAGCTGGGGGTCACCTTGGTTTTAAAGCAGAAGAAATAAATTCCCCGGATCAGGAACTGGAAATTCTGGTACCCCAGGTTTTGGAAGCTGTTAAACCCTTTGAAGATCAAAAGGGTTGCGCCATACCGGTTATTGCTGCCGGTGGTGTATACAGCGGCGAAGATATCCACAAATTCCTGGGCCTTGGCGCTGCAGGTGTTCAAATGGGCACCCGCTTTGTGGCCACCCATGAATGTGACGCGGATGAACGCTTTAAACAAACCTATCTGGACGCCACAGAAGACGATGTCACCATTATCAAAAGCCCTGTGGGTATGCCCGGTCGCGCCCTGCGGAACAAGTTTGTAGACGCTATGCGCGATGGTTCTAAAAAGCCCTTTAAGTGTGTGTTCCACTGTGTTTCTACCTGCGAACAGGAAAAAACACCCTATTGTATAGCCAGTGCCCTTATTAATGCCATGAAAGGGAATTTGGAACGCGGCTTTGCTTTTTGTGGTGCCAATGCCCCCCGCGTGGATAAAATTTTGTCTGTAAACGAACTTATAGAATCCCTGCGCCGCGAATTTGACGAAGCTGTTGACCGCACGCGCGAAAAAAACCAGCGTATTAACTCCTTCTCCGGCAAAGCCTGTTTAGGGTAAAGCAAATCTTGGGGGAAAGGAACACCTTTCCCCCCCAAAACATCTTTCTATGGGTGTGCGTTTTACTGGCTCTAAAATCTGATAACCCAATGGAAGGCAGCGGGAAACGATAACCCTGCTGTCTTTTGTATTTATAGAGCATGATAGCTTTGGGGGTATTCCACTTTATCCTTGACAAGGCATGTGCAGCTTCCTATTCTTCTTTACATGGCGAAAATATGCCATCACTTTATCTGGCAGATTTTCCGGGGGTAAATATGCACGAATCAAGCAGAAGCCGCGTCCTTATTGTGGACGATACGCCTGAAAATATATGGATCCTCATGGAAGCCCTTAAGGCCGACTTTACTGTTATGGTCGCCAAGGACGGCCTTACGGCCCTGCGCCTTGCCAGTGGCCCTAATGCGCCGGATGTTATCCTGCTGGACGTTGTGATGCCCGGCATGGATGGGTACGAAGTGTGCCAGCGCCTGAAAAATAACCCGCAAACACGCAATATCCCGGTTCTTTTTGTCACTGCCCAGACAGATTCCGGCAACGAGGCCCACGGCCTTGCCCTTGGCGCTGTGGACTATATTTCCAAACCCTTCCAGCCGGCCCTTGTTAAAACCCGCGTGCGTAACCAGATTGACCTGAAAAAACACCGCGACCAGCTGGACGAACTTGTCCGCGAGCGCACCAAGGAACTTATCCTCACCCAGGAAGTGACCATTGAGGCTATGGCAACCATAGCAGAATGGCGAGACCCGGAAACAGGCGGGCACATTAAGCGCACCCAAAATTATGTGCGTGCTTTGGCTAAGCACCTGAAACAATACCCGGATTTTATGCAGCAACTGGATGAAGACACAATTGAGCGCCTGTATCTTTCTGCCCCTTTGCACGATGTGGGCAAGGTCAGTATACCAGACTCTATTCTTCTTAAGCCTGGCAAACTGACGGACGAAGAATTTGAAATTATGAAAAAACATACGGTGTATGGCCGCGATGCTTTAGCCAGTGCGGAACGCCGCCTGCGTGGCGCCTCTTTTTTGCGGCTTGCCCGTGAAATTGCTTACAGCCACCATGAACGCTGGGATGGAAAAGGTTACCCGCAGGGTACTTCTGGCACGGATATTCCCCTTGCGGCCCGCCTGATGTCTGTAGCGGATGTGTACGATGCCCTTGTTTCCCGCCGCGTGTATAAACCTGCGCTTGACCATAATGAAGTTGTCAGTATACTGACAGCCGGTCAAGGTACCCAGTTTGACCCGCACGCTATTGACGCCTTTTTGGCTATACAGGATGAATTTAAGGAAATTGCCAGCACATTCGCCGACTCTACGGAGATTTAAAGCCACAAACCCATGCATTTTCGCATAGCCCTGCTCTCCCCGCCCTATACCACACTTCTTTATCGTGCCCCGGAAAACGGGGCAGATTGGCCTTTGGGCCTGCGTGTGGCTGTTCCCCTTGGAAAAGGGGTGCGCGCTGGTGTTGTGCTTGGCACACAGCCGGAAGAAGAGGCCCCTGAAGGTCTGGAAATAAAGGAAGTGGCTTTCCCTCTGGAAAAATCCCCCATTCTGGATGCCCATTATCTGGCCCTTGTGCATGAACTGGCGCTCAGGCAAATGGTGACAGAAGGCCATGTGCTGGGTACTGTGCTTCCCCGTGGCCTGCGTGTTGTCAAACACACAAAGCAGCCAAAAAAAGAGGAGGAAAACACCCTGGCCCTTGCGGTGGACCCTCCCTGGCCTGTGCGTCCTAATGCCGCCAAACAGCTTGCTATTCTTGAATTTCTTTTTAATAATGGCCCCAAACGCCGTAAAATTTTGCTGGAGACTTTACCGGATTCTGCCCCTGCCCTTAAATCCCTGCTGGAAAAGGGCTATATTTGTTTTGTGCCGGAAGACGACCCTTCCCTGTCTTCTGCGTCGACCTCTGACTTGCCGGACGCATACCCTTTGGAGCTTCTTCCCCCGCCTATGCATAAAGGCGAAAATTTTGCCCTTTCCCCGGAGCAGGCCCAAACCCTGCAGGAACTTAAAACAGCTCTGGAATCTGACCGGCCCAGCACACATTTACTTTTTGGTGTCACAGGCAGTGGTAAAACAGTTGTGTATCTTGAAC
>CAZJOG010000099.1:0-8591 GCA_964547565.1 uncultured Desulfovibrionaceae bacterium | reverse complement strand
AGCCTGCGCTGTTGCTCTGTGAGGTGCTGGAGCTTATCGAGAATTCTATTTTTTTGATCTTCCAGCCCTTTAAACTGACGGGTAAGTTCTTCCACTTCCTGCGGGGCTTGCTTAAGCTCCTGCCGGACAAGAAAAATAGCATCGTCCACACGCTGCAGGTCTACAAGCTGGCTGATCTGGGCAAGGTAAAGATTCATCATGTATGTCTCCTATAGGATAATACGCCTGAAAGGGTTAATACCCCTGGCAAAACGTATGGAAATATTGGGTAAAAGCGGCGCCAGAGTGTCGGCCAGACGCAACATCATTTCTTCTTCCAGCGCAAAGTGGCCTGTATCCAGCATAACGATTTTTTTGTTTTCCATGGAAAAAAGAATATCCTGGGCATCGTGGTATTTGATATCGCCTGTCAGGAAAACATCCGCGCCTTTGGCAAAGGCGGCGTGCGCAAAAGAAGAACCAGAACCACCACAAAAAGCCACACGCCTTACCTGTTCCGGTGCCTGACCAATACATCTGTCCGGTGCCGGCAAAAGTGTGGCTATTTTTTCGCAAAAAGCGTCAAAAGAAAGGGGAGCAGGTAATGTACCCACAAAACCAAACCCATATACCCCCGCGGCAAAAGGCGGCTGGAACAGAGGGTTCAGGTTCAAAGAAGGTGGCACAGGCACACATTCCAGAGGTTCACCCAACTTTATACCAAGGGCAGAGGCAAGCCAAAAGGCAGGGCCAGAAACATCTAATGTGGTATGCGCCGCGTAAAGGCATGCATGGTGGGTAAACAAAAGGCGCAGTGCCGCTGTGTAGGCATCTTCCTGCGCAGGTAAACCCGGGCTTAAAGAAAGCGGATGGTGGGAAAGCACAAAAGGCGTGGCAGCAGGGGGCAGGGTTTCCAAAACTTCCTGTAAAACCACAGGGTTTGGATCCAGGCAAAGGATAAGATGGGAAATTTCCTCTGCAAGAGAGGAGACTTGCATGCCGCTTTTGTCCCAGGACTCCGCTAAGGAAGGTGGGGCAATGGCTTCAATATATTGGATCAATGCGCTTTTTTGCATTCCACCTTCTTAACTGCCAAGGCCTTGTTGGAAATAATTTTTCTATACGAAGGTTTCTGAAAAGTCAAGAAGCGCCTTTCACAGGGAAAAGGAAGACTGCGCAGGGAAATTTTTTTAAACATCCCTTTTTTATCACATATACTCTGGCGGCAAAAGCAGGGGTTTTATTTTTTTGCCACCTTTTCCAGCACCAGAGGCAGTAAAAAACCCACAAGCGCACAAAAAAGGGCTATAAACAGCATAAAGTCAACCTGCGGCAAAACAGGTACAAGATCCACCTGGCTTTTCCACGGCCAAATACCCGGCAAACTGCCCGCCATAAGGCCAATAAGAAACATCAGGGTTTGGGCGCGGAAACGCTTTAAACACGCGCTTAACACACGGCTGAACAGCATAATGCCCATCAGACAGCCAAGCATAAAAACCAGAAGCAGGGGTATGTTAAAATCCCGTACAGCGGCAAGTAACACAGGGTATTGCCCTAAAAGAAGCATCACAAAGGCACCGGATATCCCGGGCAAAATCATGGCGCAAATGGCCACAAAACCGGAAGCAAACAAAATAATGGCACTGGGGTTAGTGCTTGCTGTTGCTGGTGGCTGCCCTGTAAGCATAAGCGCAAAAACCGCCCCCGCCATAAGGGCAAGCACCCCATACAAATTTTTATGCGGCACTTCCCGCAAAAGTAAAACCACAGAAGCGCCAATAAGCCCTGAAAAAAAAGCCCACAAAGGCGCAGGGTAATGCTGTAGCAAATACAGCAAAAGCCGCGCCAGACTAAACACAGAGGTAAGAATACCAAACAGCAGGGGTAAAAGAAAAACCCACGGCACCCTCGCCAGTGCCTGCCGGAAATGCCCAGTAAAAAAAAGTTTAAAAAACTGCATGTCCGCAGACTTAATCGCGTCTAAAAGCCGCTCATAAATCCCCAGAATAAACGCGATAGTCCCCCCGGAAACACCCGGGACAATATCTGCCGCGCCCATAGCCATACCGCAAAAAAATGTGCGGACAATATCTTTTAGCATTAGTTTTTCACTGGGGTTTTAGAGGCCAGAATAGAATCTTTAATCCCATACTTGGGCAGAATGTCCCGTATTTCCTGCAAGCGTGTGTCTGTGCCACGCGCCAGAACCTGCACAAAATACCAGGTACCTTTTTCCGCTTTTTCCGTCACCATCTTGGTGCGCAGGCCTGCGCCTTCCAATTTTTCACGCAGGGCATCCGCCTGGCTGGAAGACTTAAAGGCAGCCACACGCAACACAAAATCGTATAGCTGATCCGCATTGGCGGCTGGTTTGGGGGCTTGGGTCTGGCCTTGGGTTTGCGCCTGCCCGGCCTGCCCCGCCTGCCCTGCTTGTCCGGTAGCTTGCGGCGGTTTATTCCCACCCTGGGTTGTGGATGTTTGCCCGGGGGGCTGGGGTAAGGCAGAGGTTGTGCCCGGCTCTTTCAGATTAGCCATAAAGCGCAAATCTTCTTCCTGCAAAATATTTTCCGGCTGGCCGTCTGCATCTGTTAAACCTGTGGGATCCGGGACAAAGCGTTCCAGAGGAACAGGGCTTGGTGCAGGTATGGAACCGCGCCCTACCACAAGACCAAACACAAAAAACAGGGTGAATGTGATAAGCAGCAGAATACTCAGCATCAGCACAAGCGACGGGCTGAGTGTTATACGCCAGCCAATAGATGTGCCTGTTTGGCTAGCCACAGGTTTTGCCAAAATTTTGCCCTGCGTGGCAGATTGCCCGGGAGGTGGCAAAAAGCTGCCTGCCTGCGCATTTGCTGTTGCCCGGCCCGGGCTATAGGCAGATTCCGCGGCTTCCCCGGCTTCGCCTGTATGGCTTGCCGCAGAGAACAAAGCTTCGGTTTTTTCCTGCCAGGGGGGTGTTACCTGTTCAGGCGCCTGTGGTTGAACAGGCAACCCGGAAACAGAAGGTTGCCGATGCCTGGGTACAGCACCGGCAGGCTTTGCGCCCTGCTCCACAGGGGGAGTCTGGCGGCGACTTTCTTCCGTTTTTTTTCTGTATACAGCACCGGGCATAGTATTCCTTCGTGTTTAGGCTTTTCAGCGCAAGAGAGGGGATTATGTTGTTTGGCTTTTTACGTCCAGCCAGTTGACAGAGGCACAGGCAAAACGTTTTTCCATAACTTCCAACGCTTCAGGGTTATTGTCTACAAGAAAACAGCGTCTTCCATGTTTAAGCGCCGCTTCCCCAAAAGAACCTGAACCGGCAAAAAAGTCTCCCAAAAGATCACCCGGCTTACTGTGCACACGCACAATACGCTCCAGAATACCCAAAGGTTTTTGTGTGGCATAACCGGTTTTTTCATGGCTGTTTGTTCCCACAATGGTGTGCCACCATACATCAGTAGGGGTTTTGCCCCGCGCGGCTTTTTCTGCCCCCACCAGCCCCGGCGCCATGTAGGGAATACGGTCTATTTCGTCAAAATTAAAGGTATAATGATCCGGGTCTTTGGCATACCAGAAAATGGAATCGTGTTTGGGTGACCAGCGGCTTGCGGAACGCGCGCCATAATCATACGCCCAGATAATTTCATTAATAAAACTTTCTCTGCCAAAAATGTTATCCAGCAAAATTTTACAGTAATGGGATTCCCTGTAATCAATATGGAAAAAAAGGGAACCTGTCGCATCCAGAATTCTGTACGCTTCTTCCAGGCGGGGTTTGATAAAGCCTTCAAAATCCTTAAAACTGTCCGCATAGCCCGGGCTATCCAGCTTAACAGTGCGGTACGACTTGCCGGAATAGCCCTTTCTGTCCCCTTCTGTATCCTGCACAGCTTTTATGCGCCTGCGGGTTTGTTTTTTGCCTGTGTTAAAAGGCGGGTCTATATACAAAAGCTGCACAGACGCGGAAGGCATATTCTGCAAAACAGACAGGTTATCCCCTTTATAAATTTCCAGTTCCGGTTTGGGAGCTTCCGGCATACGCATTACATGCTCTCCGGTGCTTCCACACCCAAAAGATCCAGCGCGTTTTTAAGTGTTTGCCCAACAGCGCGCAAAAGCGCAAGGCGCGCAAGGCTTTCCGGTGTTAATTCCGCCGTCAGTATGGGGGTTGCCGCGTAATAACTATGGAATAAGCCCGCCAGATCCATAAGATAATGGCTGATAGCATGGGGTGCCCGCGCAGATGCAGATTCCGCCACTGTATCTTCCAGCGCGTCCATAGCGCGTAAAAGCGCCAGCTCCTGCGGCTGGGTCAGGCAGGCAAGATTTTCCGGCCTGTGCGCAGGCGGCAGTTCTATGCCCCGCTCCATCGCACGCCTGAGAAGCGCGGCAATACGCGCGTGGGCGTATTGTACATAATACACCGGGTTTTCCAGATTACGCTGTTTGGCAAGCTCTAAATCAAAATCCAGCGGGCTGTCACTTTTGCGGGAAAGGAACAGAAAACGGGCCGCGTCTGTACCCACTTCATCCAACACTTCCCGCAGGGTCACAAATTCGCCCGAGCGGGTAGACATAGCAACAGGTACACCATTACGTAAAAGATTCACCAGCTGGATAAGCAAAACCCCAAAGTTTGCGGCAGGGTCTTTGCCCACTGCCTGTATGCCTGCTTCCATACGTTTGATATAGCCGTGGTGATCCGCGCCCCATATATCAATACAAACATCAAAGCCGCGGGCGTATTTATCGGCATGGTAGGCTATGTCGGAGGCAAAATAGGTAAGGGTACCATCGCTTTTACGCAACACGCGGTCTTTATCGTCCCCATAGGGTGTGGTGGCAAACCAGAGAGCGCCGTCTTTATGGTAGGCAAGGCCCCTTTTTTCCAAATCTGCCAGAGTATCTTCCACCTTACCGGCGTCCACCAGGCTTTTTTCCGAAAACCACAAATCATGGTGCACCCGGAACAAGGCCAAATCTTCTTTAATCCCGCGGGAAATAACATCCATACCATACTGGTAACAAATATTTTCCGCTTCTTTTTCCGGCAGATGGATAATATCTGGCTGCAAGGCCAGCAAGTCCCGGGCTATATCCACAATATATTCGCCCTTGTACCAGCTTTCCGGCCATTCTACAGGCAAACCCACAAGCTCACGCACACGCAAGTACACAGAAAGCCCCAGAAGGCGCATTTGCAGGCCTGCGTCGTTAATATAATATTCCGTACTGACAGCGTACCCTGCAAAAGAAAGAAGCCGAACCAGAGAATCCCCTACGGCTGCGCCGCGTCCATGCCCAATATGCAAGGGGCCGGTGGGATTGGCAGAAACATATTCCACAAGCAAACGTTTGCCCTGGCCTACGTCCACACGCCCAAAGTTTTGCCCTTTGGCTTCCACAATACCCACCTGCTCATGCCAGAAGGCAGGCGCAAAGGTAATATTCACAAAGCCAGGGCCAGCCACTTCAGTTAAAACCTCTGTGCCTTCCAGCCCAAGGGCAACGCGCAGACTTTCCGCAATTTTGCCTGCCAGATCCCGCGGGGGCAAACCCGCTTCTTTATTCAGCAAAAGGGCAATATTAGTGGCCATGTCCCCATGGCCGGAATCCCGGGGGGAATCTATCTGGGCTTTGGCCGGCCATGGAAGGCCCAAACCTGCCACAATGGCCCGCAAATGTCTTTCTATACTCCGTTTTGCTCTCATCGGGTATTTTTACTCCCCAAAATATTCCACAGCCGCATCAAGATTGGCTATGTGGACAGTGGTGTACGCATTATCGGCAATATCCTGGGCATTAAGGATAGGCCGTACCATACGGGTAAGAACACCCTGGGGCCCAAATTCTATAAAACGGCGCACGCCGTCTTTGTATTGATTGCCAATGGTATCTATCCAGAAAACAGAGGATGTCATTTGCTTACGGACATGGGCATGGATTTTTTCCGCATCGTCCACTGCTTCCCCATTCACATTACAATAAAGAGGAAAAGCAGGGGTACGCCAGGTAAGTTTATCCAGCTCCTTGGCAAATTCTGCGGCTGCTTCTGCCATAAGAGGGGTATGGAAAGCGCCGCTGACAGCCAGAGGCATAGCTTTGCCGCGCTGGGGTTTAATGTGCTCAATAAGTTCTTCCACAGCGTCTTTATGGCCGCTTACGGCAAATTGGCCGGGGGTGTTGCGGTTGGCTACACGCACAAGTTTGCCTGTTCGTTCCGAAACTTCGCGGGCCGCCGCATCCAGTTCTTCAAAGCCAAGGCGTAACACGGCGTACATGGTGCCTATGTGTTCCGGATCTGCTTCTTCCATAAGGCGGCCACGCAGGGCAACAAGCTGCAACACTTCGTCCGGTGTAAGCACACCCGCAGCCGCCAGCGCGCTAAATTCACCAAGGCTGTGACCAGCCGCGGCGCAGGGGCTTATTCTGCCTGCAACGTGCTGCCATAACGCAAGGTTCACAACGGTGATGGCAGGCTGCTGGCAGCGGGTTTGGCTCATTTGGGTGGCATCGTCGCTGTCCCAGTATATTGCGCGCAGGGGCAAGCCGCAATATTGTTCGGCTTTTTCCCACAGAGCCATAGCAGGCGCAGATTTTTCCGCAAGATTACGGCCCATGCCTTTCACCTGGGAGCCTTGTCCCGGGAAAAGCAGAGCCGTTTTTTCATTGGGTGGTGTCATTCTATTCCCTGTGTGTTTAGTAGCTTAATCGTATTTGACAGCGCTGAATTTCATCAGACGGTCCCAATTGTGATGCGATTCAATATACCGCATGGTACCTGTTTTGGCGCGTATAACAAGGGAATGGGTAATAGCGCCTGTGCCTGTGTATTGCACGCCGCGTAAAAAGTCGCCGCCGGAAATACCGGTTGCGGCAAAAAACGCATCGTCCGTGCGGATAATGGATTCTACAGAAAGAATTTCGCGTATATCCACACCAGCGTGTTCAATGGCTTCTTTTTCTACATACGACTGCGGTTCCAGACGGCCTAAAATCTGCCCGCCCACGCCTTTAAGGGCGCATGCGGCTATAACACCTTCCGGTGTGCCACCTGTACCCATCATCACATCCACATCTGTGCGGGGGTCGGCCACCATAAGAGCACCAGCCACGTCGCCATCTGTATGGAGCTGGATACGCGCGCCTGTTGCGCGTATTTCGCGGATAAGTTTTTCATGGCGGGGTTTATCCAGCACAAAAACCACAAGATCATTAATATCTTTGCCAATAGCTTTGGCAATTTTACGCAAATTGTCTTCCACCGGGGCGTCAATATCTATGACATTACGGGCTTCATGGCCTACCACAAGTTTTTGCATGTAATAGCTGGGCCCGGGGTTGTACATACTGCCTTTGGCACATGCGCCAATAACAGAAATGGCATTGGGTCTGCCAAAAGCCAGAAGGCGTGTGCCTTCTACCGGATCAATAGCAACATCAACGGCAGGGCCACTCCCATTGCCCACACTTTCACCATTGGCCAGCATGGGTGCATTGTCCTTTTCCCCTTCGCCAATAATAATGGTGCCCTGGATACTGAGTGACTGGAATGAAAGACGCATGGCGTCTACCGCGGCCTGATCACCGGATTCCTTGTCTCCCCGCCCTAACCAGCGGGCAGAAGACAGTGCCGCGCTTTCTGTAACGCGAACAAGATTAAAGGCGAGATTTTGCTCAGGAGCTTGCATATACCCTCCCACATACACGGGATTAATAGAAGGCCAATAAAAAACAGCAGGGATTATACCCCCACTCACAAAAGATCTTATACCCCAAACCCGCGCCCCCTTCAAGAGAAAAAACTTGCCCTTCTTTATTAGGGGAATACCTGCATGATTCGCCAAAAATTACGCCCCATTTACAAAAAATTCCCGTTCCGGATAAAATATTTTCCATGCCAAATTTTTATCAAACTGCCTATACAGACAACAACTAATTTAGTTAACGTTATTTTTTACACTATTAAAACCTTGACGAAAAAGAGAAAATACCCTAACAAAGAAGTGTTCCTAATAAAACTTTTGGTATTCTCATTGCTATTGGAAATACCAAGTTGTATTGTTGAACTCACTTATACTACCAACGGAGGAAAACATGGCTGAAGTTCTTCAAATTTATAAATGCGTCCATTGCGGGAATATTGTGGAAGTGTACCATGCAGGCGAGGGTGAACTTGTTTGCTGTGGTGACCCCATGCGTCTTATGACAGAAGGCCAGGGCGACGGCGCTAAAGAAAAACACGTGCCTGTTATAGAAAAAACCGCCGACGGCTTTAAAGTAACCGTGGGCAGCATTGCCCACCCCATGGAAGAAACCCACTACATTGAGTGGATTGAACTTCTGACAGATGACGGCGTGGCCTACACCCAATTTTTGAAACCCGGTCAAAAACCGGAAGCCTTTTTCCCGGTTAAAGCCGCCCACGCCACCGCGCGGGAATACTGCAATCTTCACGGCCATTTTAAGGCTGTGTGCTAATTTACCCCACCCCCCTCCGGCCGGTCAGAGGCACCCCCTGTCTGTGGCCGGCCCCATGACAACACCATAAACCATAAAAGAGGAAACTAATATGCAATCTTACGAATGTGGCGTTTGCGGCTATATTTACAACCCTGCTGATG
>CAZJOG010000098.1:0-8824 GCA_964547565.1 uncultured Desulfovibrionaceae bacterium | reverse complement strand
TGCTGTGGCTATTTGCCGCAGCAGCCCTGTGGACTGGCCCTGCAAGCGCAGCCGAAGTGATCATTAACAGCCAGCGCGCATGGGATGGCAAACTGTGGAACGGCACCGATTTTGCCAGCAGTGAAGGCCCGCTGGTTGTGCAGGGCGACATTCTGGCCAGCGGCGATCTGGCAAACATCCCCAAATTTTCCTTCATCAGCGGGAAGTACGCTGATACCGCCAATTATATCAGCATGGTTGTGGGTTCGACCACTGCCAATCCTGCCACCGCTCTATCCTCTATCTCCTTTAACGTGGACGCCCATTTTGCAAAGCTCACCGTTCAGGGGGCAAACAACGCTGCCCACACCGCTTCAGTGAATGTAGAAAGCGGCGTGAACGTGACGCTTGAGAATGCCATAAACGTATTCGGCGGTCCTGGTACAGCCGGGGCGGCTGGCGGCGATGCCGCTCTGGACGTTTTTGGCACCCTTCGCACCGCTACAGGTAATCTGGAACTGATTGGTGGCGACGGTGGTAACGCCAATTCTACCACTGCCGGTGCTCAAGGCGGAAGCGCCCTCCTGAACATTGATGGTAGTAGCGGTGCCGCCAAAGTACAGGTCAAAAAAGGCACAGTGAGCCTGCAGGGCGGCAATGTTGGTGCTTTCGATCTTAGCGGCAACGCTGGTGGTCGGGGCGGTGATGCCAGTGTCTTTATCCGTAAAGGTGGGGAATTGGAAATTTTTGGCAACGCTGGGGCAACACTGGAATTGAAAGGCGGCCTTATGGATATAATGGGAACGGGGTATTCTGTCCTGGTCGTCGATGGTGGGCGTCTTGTTACGCACAGTGCCGATGGTATCACGCTGGACGGTGCGGATGCGACGGCCGCTCACAGTGGTTCCACCGCCCTCCTGTCCATTAAAAACGGCGGCGAAATGGTGATTACCGACGGTGCTGACATCGTCCTTAAGGGCGGCGATGGTGAGGCGGGCAGCAACACTGGTGGCAGTGCGACCCTGAACCTGTATGCACCCTACCTAACAGATGAGGGTGGCATTTTGTCCATCCTGAACAAAAACCTGGCCCTTGCAACAGATGCAACACACATCACGCTGGAAAAAGGCGCTACGGCTTACGGTGGCGCTGCCCTGCTTAACCTGGGTAGCGGCCAGGTGAACCTGCACAACAGCGTACTGTATCAGGACAACGCCGCAACCGGCACCACAGGCGCAACGCTGATCGCGCCTGGCGGTGGTGCTCCGGGCCAACTGACAGTCGATGCCACCAGCACCATCAACCTGTATGGCGCACGCAACACCACAGCCAATGGGTACGGCGCCGTAAAGGTGCTTGCTAGCGGAGTGACGCTTGCTGGCACCAGCACCACAATTGACAAGGTGCTCCTTGGCGGTTCAACCCTGCAGACGTACATATGGGAACGAGACGGCGGCGGTAGTCCGACCGGCAACGTGATTGTTGGCTACAGCAACCTCCTCTTGGGCCATAGGTTCTCCTCCAGCCTGAACAGCCTTCTGGCGTACGCCTCTGCCACAACTGGCTTTGATCCGGACGCCACTGCCGCTGGCCTTCGCTTTGTGTCACGCGCCACCCATGCCAATAGCACGGGTTTCAGCGGCAACTACGGCATTTATGACGCTGCCACTGCCGCCAACACCATGGAAGGCGCTGCCCTTATGGGCACCGTGGGCGCTGCGCAGGGCATGACCTTCACCGCAAGCAACCTGGGCATTGGCGCCGCACTGGCCCGTACCTCGCGTGCCGCGCCGAAATGGCAAATACTCGCCATGACCAAAAACGAAGACGGCGTGCAGGTGCAAAACGGCCTTGCCGCTGGTTCCGGCATGGAAAATGGCTTTGGCGCATGGGTGATGCCCCTGTTCCAGTACAACCGCGTACGCAACATACAGACCGACAGTGGCCTGAACACCGGTTACGATGCCACCCTTGGCGGCCTAGCCCTTGGCGCCGACTATACCCTTGATACCATGTTCCGCGTGGGCCTTTCCTTCAACCTTGGCGGCGGCAACGCAAAAAGCAAGGGCGATTACAACAGCACAAAAAACAACTTCACCTTCTGGGGTGTTGACGCCTATGCGGGCTTTACCAAAAACAACGCAAGCCTGACCGCCGACGTGGCCTACACCCGCGGCAAGAGTAAAGTGAAGCAGGATACCCTTGTGACCGGCTTTGAGCGCCTGAGCTCTGACTTCAACAGCTTTGCCTGGTCAGCCGGCTTGCGTGGCGAATACATGTTGGCCACCAAAATGGCGGACATTGTACCCCACATTGGCGTGCGCTACACCACCCTGCATGCGGACGATATGGGCATTAAAAACGCCATTGGCGAACACGTGTGGAACACCAGCACCAAAACCCAGAACCTCTGGACATTCCCCATTGGCGTGACATTCTCAAAAGAAATCAAAAAGGACGAGTGGACCATCACCCCGCAGCTTGACCTTGGCGTTGTCCTTGCCACGGGCAATCTGAAAGCCAAACAGGAAACCCGCCTGACTGGCGTCAATTTTACCGCCAACAACCTGCAAACCCGCGTGGTTGATGCCGCAACCTTTGACGCCACCCTTGGCTTTGATGTAAAAAAAGGCAGCACCGCGTTTGGCCTGAACTACAACTTCAAAACCTCAAGTCATCGCACTGGACACGGCGTGCAGGCCCTGTTCCGGTTTGACTTTTAGTTTAAAATTGGGGCTGCCGCCCCAAACGCATTAGTCTCAAGCTTGCCTGCACGGGCAAGCTTTTTTTATTCTAAAAATACCAGTATAGTGTTATTAACTGCATGGGTTGCAATTATTTTCACATACCGTATAATGCCCATACTACCCCCCTCTTTTTTTCCCCCCTCCCATACAAAGCGTTCCTCCCTGTGCTGCACCCTTTTCCCGCAGCATGGAACATGCCTTAGTACCAGACAAAAAACCCATGTTTTTTGTCGCAGCATACTGCGCTTCGCATTTGCTGTTTTATGGTTACACAGACCTGTTTTGAAGGAGAATTTATGTTCCATTTTAAAAACTTATCTATTTCCCGTAAGATAATAGCAGCGTCTCTTGTTATTATTGTAAGTGGCATTGTCAGTATGGGCGCTATTATATACGAGCGCTCCAAATCCTTGCAGGAAAAATCTGCAACTGAACTTTTAAATGCTATTTCGGGAGAATATGCAGGTATTATACATGCAACTCTTGCTGAATCACTGGATATTATGAAAACACTTGCACTTGTTATGCAGCAATACAAGCAATTACCCGCTGAAAGCAGACGTGTTTTTTATGACAATCTTTTACAAAATACACTCAAAAGTAATACAACATTTTTGAGTGTCTGGACATGCTGGCTTCCCAATGCGCTGGATGGGGCGGATGAAAACTTTGTGCACACAAGTGCCAGTGATGCAACAGGCCGTTATATCCCCTACTTTAGCAGAAAAAATGGGGAAATACATCCTATACCACTGGAAGGCTATGCCCAGCCCGGGACGGGGGATTACTTTCTTATCCCCTACCACAGTGAGCGCGAAGCAATTATTGACCCCTATATGTACAGCATGGAGGGCAGGCAGGTGGCAGTTACCAGTATAGCCGTGCCCATTTTCAGTGAGGGCAAGATTGTAGGTGTTGTGGGCTGTGATATTGAACTTGCCACCCTGCAGGCCATTATTAACACCCTTAAACCCTATGGGAATGGTATTGCCGCCCTGTTCAGTAACGGCGGTTTTATAGCCGCCCACTTTGACCCCTCCCGTCAGGGCATGCAGATGCGGGAAAGTGAAATGGATATTCTGGGTTCTGCAACTCTGGTCAATCAGGTGGCAGATTCCATAAAACGCGGCGAAAATATGGCCTTTACCCTGCCCGCAACCTCCGGGCCTTCCATGATGCTGAGTTTTTTTTCCTTCCCTATTGGGAATACACAAACACCCTGGTCACTTGCTGTTGCGGCCCCACTGGATACCATTATGGAACCCGTAAACCTTATGTTGCGTTACACGGTTATTATTGGTTTCAGTGTGCTTGTTCTGGCCCTTATCGCCATGGTGGTGGTGGGCACCAATATAGCCAAACCCATTAAGTCACTTACCGTGGCGGCCAGCCGTGTGGCCGGCGGGGAACTGGATACCCCCCTCCATGTGGACCAGAAGGACGAAACAGGCTACCTTAGCCAGGCCCTTATCACTATGGTGCAAACCCTCAAAACAAAAATTGCGGAAGCAGATGCCAAAAGCGCAGAAGCAGGCGAAAAAGCCAAACAGGCACAACGCGCGGTAGAAGAAGCCACAGCCGCCAAAGCAGCCGCAGAACGCGCGCGCCATGATGGCATGCTGGCAGCAGCCAATCAGCTGGAACAGGTGGTGGACATTGTGTCCCAGGCTTCCGATAATCTGGCCCGACAAATTATGAAATCAGAAGAAGGGGCAAACCAGCAGGCCACCCAGATTCAAGAAACCGCCAGCTCTATGGACCAAATGAACGCAACCGTGCTGGAAGTAGCCCAAAACGCGGGGCAAGCTTCCGAATTGTCCGCGGTAACCCGGCAGGAGGCGGAAAACGGCGCCCGCGTTGTGCAAAACTCCCTGCAAAGTATCCAAAGTGTGCAGGCCCAGTCGGTTAAACTGCAGGAAGATATGCGGGCTCTTAATGATCGCGCGCAAGATATAAGCCAGATAATGTCTGTTATTTCCGACATTGCCGACCAGACAAATCTTCTTGCCCTGAATGCCGCTATTGAAGCCGCCCGTGCAGGCGAAGCAGGCCGCGGTTTTGCCGTAGTAGCAGACGAAGTACGCAAACTGGCGGAAAAAACTATGGAATCAACGGCTGTTGTCCATAACGCCATTACAGCCATACAGGGCTCTGCTGCCCAAAGTATGGCGCAGATAGAAGAATCTGCCAAAACAATAAACGAGGCCACCCGCTTTGCCCAACAATCCGGGGACTCCCTGACCCGCATTGTCAGCATGACGGACAGCACCGCGGATCAGGTGCGTGTTATAGCCACTGCCGCAGAAGAACAGTCTGCCACAAGCGAAGAAATTAACCGTTCTATCAATGATATTAACACGATATCCATCACTACCGCAGACTCCATGCACGCGGCCGCCCAAGTGGTGCGCAGCCTTGCCGAACAGGCTAAAGTGCTTTCCACCTTACTTGAGGAAATGAAAAATTCCTGAGGTATCCCTGCCTTCTGCCGGCAATTTGCTGACTGTATCCACACCCTGCCGGCAGAGGGCGCGGCTTGACAAAGGCATACAAGCCATCTACCCTGTTGCCTGTACTCTGCCATGACCTGAATCTGACCTGAATCTGTCCTGCCTTGGCATCCTTCGCGTAAGCCTTTGCTGCCCCTGAGTTTATTATGGACACCTATAGTATTGCCCCGCACGAAACAGACCGCCGGTTGGACGCTGCCCTGGCCTTTTTTTTACCCAATCTTGGATTACGGGCCAGACGCCGCCTGTGTCAACATGGCATGGCCCTTGTGAATGGCAAACCCCAACACGCCGCGTATAAAGTAAAAAACGGGGACATTCTTTCCTGCACAAGCCAAAGCCTGCCCCCCACGGCAGGTTTTGCCCTGCCCGATGCTATGGATGCTAAGGAGGCTATGTTCCAGCCCAGGGCTGTTTGTATACAACCACCCTTTGCGGCTGTGTACAAACCTGCCGGCCTGCACACGGCGCATATTACGGGCAGCCCGGAAGCTTCTCTGGAAAAAATGCTGCCGGATCTTTTGCCCCTCTACCCACAAGCCCGGCTTTTAAACCGTCTGGATAAAAAAACCGGCGGGCTGGTGATGCTTGCCCTGCAGCCCGAAGGAGAAAAGATTTGGCATACAGCCAGCATACAAGGAAAAATTTCTAAAACCTACCAGTTTATCGCGCAGCACACCATACCCTCTGATCATCTGCCCTTACCATGCACCTTCACCGTGCGGCATGCGCTGGATACCCAAAACACCAGCGTCACCCGCGTATCAGGCTGTGATGAGGCTTCCCCCCTGCGACACACACACTTTACAGTGCTTGGGCGTATCCCACAGGAACAAGCCTGTGCCCTGCTTAATACCCCACCTAATGCCTCACCCAATGCCTCACCGGGTGTCCCACAGGAAAATATGCCCCCTGCCCTTTTTTTTGTGCAGGCAGAAATTTTGCTTGGGGCCCGCCACCAAATACGTGTCCATGCCGCCAGCGCGGGTTTTCCCCTATGGGGGGATACACTTTACGGTGGTTGCCCTGCGCCAGGCGATGTTTTTTTTCTGCACCATATTAAACTACAAATGCCGGGATTCCTTGCGGAATGCCCGGCACCCTGGGGTAAAAGCCTTACGCCTTAGAGTGTATCCAAAAATTACGGAAAAACCCTAACGCGAAAAACTCTATTCTACATAATTATAACTCTTAAAGCCGGCAACTTTAATAACGGCGTCACGCATGGCAATGCTCACATCTTCCCGCACCATTTCCGCCACCATTTGCTCAAAGGTTATTTCCGGCATCCAGCCCAGTTCACTGGCGGCTCTGGCAGGATTACCCAACAGGGTTTCCACTTCTGTGGGCCGGAAATAGCGGGGGTCTACACGCACCAGAACGTCGCCCGGTTTCAGGCGGCATTCCATATTCCCCCTGCCGCATGCAAGGGCAAATTTTTTGGCGTCCAGAGCGGCTAAAATGCCTGTTTCCCGCAAACCTTCGCCCTGCCATTCCACGGTTATGCCCAGTTCTGCCGCGGCCGCGGTGACAAAATCCCGCACGGAAAACTGCCGGCCTGTGGCTATCACATAGTCTTTGGGTTCATCCTGCTGGAGCATAAGCCACTGCATACGCACATAATCTTTGGCATGGCCCCAGTCCCGCAGGGCAGAAAGATTGCCCAGGTATAAACAGTCCGCCAGGCCCAGCGAAAGTCTGGCCAGACCGCGGGTGATTTTGCGGGTGACAAATGTTTCCCCACGGATGGGGGATTCATGGTTAAACAAAATCCCGTTACAGGCATATATACCGTATGCTTCGCGGTAGTTTACGCAAATCCAGTAGGCATACAGCTTGGCGCAGGCATAAGGACTGCGGGGGTAAAACGGTGTTTTTTCCGTTTGCGGCACTTCCTGCACAAGACCAAAAAGCTCTGAGGTGGAAGCCTGATAAAAACGTGTTTTTTTCTCAAGGCCCAGTATCCGTATGGCTTCCAGAAGGCGTAAGGGGCCAAGAGCGTCTACATTGGCGGTGTATTCAGGGGTTTCAAAACTTACCTGCACATGGCTTTGCGCCGCTAAGTTATACACTTCGTCCGGCTGGACTTCCTGCACAACACGGATAAGGTTTGTGGCGTCCGTTAAATCCCCGTAATGCAGGAAAAAACGCCTGTCTTTTTCATGGCTGTCCTGGTAAAGATGGTCAATCCTGTCCGTGTTAAACGATGAAGCCCGGCGTTTTATCCCGTGGACTTCATACCCTCTCTCCAGCAGAAATTCCGCCAGATACGCACCATCTTGCCCCGTAATACCTGTTATGATAGCTTTTTTCATGGTGTACCCTGATAATGATATTTTTGCAGGTTTTTTTTATACACGAATTTTCCATAAAGGGGAAGCCTTATACACTACACCACACTTACACCCTGCGGGCGTTTTTTTCTATAAGGGAAATTGCGTGTTCAAAGCGGCGGCCCTGGGTTGACTGGCGTGAAATTTCGCGTTCCACAGCAGAAATGCCTTTGATAACAGTGGAGTGCTTACGGCCGAATTTTGCTCCAATTTCTTCCAGTGTCAGGGAGGAGTGTTTGCGTATCAGGTAAAACGCCGTATTACGGGCATCCACCAGATCTTGCCTGCGGGATTTGGAAGCCAGCTGGGCAGGGGTAAGGGCAAAGCTTTTGCACAACGTGTCCAGCAGGGCGTCCAGGGAAAGGGAAGTATCGCTGGAGGCTAGGGATTGCAGAACATCCAGCGCCATTTCTTCGCTTATGGGGCTACCGGAAACCTGGGAGCGCAAAATAACTGTATGCAGGCAGGATTCCAGCATACGGATATCGGATTCCACATGGCTGGCAAAAAGCTCGGCTACTTCAGGCGGCAGGGCAATGTGTTGCTGGCGGGCTTTTTCCAGCAGGATATGGCGGCGGGTATCGCGGCCGGGTTTTTCCATAGGGGCGATAAGGCCGGAAGCAAAGCGGGAAACAAGTTGGCTGTCAAGGCCGGCCAGATCACGCGGGGCAAAGGAGCTTGTCAGCAGCACACGGCCACTGCGGCTTTGCAAGGCTTTGATGGTAGCCAGCAGTTCTTCCTGCGTTTTATCTTTCCCGCGCAAAAGGTGAACATCTTCCAGAATAAGCATATCAAGCACACGGAAACGTTCTTTAAAGCGGGCCATTTCGCCGTGTTTGCTGGCGTGGACAAAAAGGGAAGTAAATTCTTCTGCGGAAAGGTATTCTATACGCTTATGGTTTTTAGCGGCTTCCTGTGTAAGGGCAGCGCCCACAGCGTGGGACAGGTGGGTTTTGCCAAGGCCGGAGGAAGCGCACAAAAAAAGCATATCCACAGGGTATTTTTCCATCAGGATATTACGGGCGGCGGCGTGGGCAAGTTCGTTACAGGGGCCAACAACAAAATTTTCAAAAGAGTGACGCCATACAGGTTTTGTAAGGCTAATCTGGGGCAGAGTTCCGGGCAAAGAAAGCTGGGTGGAGGAAGCCAGAACAACGGGTGCAGAGGGCAGCAGATGCACAAGTTCTTCTTTGGTGATGGCTTTAGGGGCGGGGTTTACGGGGGCAGATTCTGCGGCGCGGGTGCGGACATTGGC
>CAZJOG010000097.1:0-9037 GCA_964547565.1 uncultured Desulfovibrionaceae bacterium | reverse complement strand
TTATTGAAAATGGCTATAATGTCTTTTTTTTTGCAGTGCCAACAGAAGGAGATGGATTCCATTATATTAATTCTGTAACGAAAGATATGCGCAAAAACGCTATTGTTGTATACCCTGAAATAGTTAAGGGCAACCCTTTGCAATTTCAAAATGTTGTACGCTATATTCTTTATTATCCAGGAAAAAATGGTGGCACACAAACATATTGGAAGCATGAACTTTTTTTTGTTTTCAGCAGAATTTTTTCTCCTCTTGGTGATATACTAACACTTCCCTCGATCGATGAAAAAGTCTTCTATCAAGATGATACAGAAAAAACGCAAGACTGTTATTTTGTCTATAAAGGTGGAAAATGGAAGGATGTACCAGAGCTAAAAGGCCTTACAGAAATTACTATGCACTACCCTAAAACCCAAGAAGAGTTAGCAAGCTTGCTCAGGCAAACAAGAGTGCTGTATTCGTACGATGCCTGTTCCGCAGTGCTTACGGAAGCAAAAAAATGCGGTTGCCAAGTAAAAATTATCACCCCAGATGGATTTACAGATTATCAAGGTGACTATGAAGAAAGCATACGGCATACAGAAGAACAATTGCAGAATTTTATAGAAAAAACACAAAAAATGGACTATCTGGGAAAGCTCCCTTTAGACTATACACGATTTTTTCGCTCTTGCTGGTGGCGCGCAAAGAGTATTTTCTATTCGTATGTAGTACGAAAACCCATGCGTGCTGCTAATTGCAAAAAACGTGCACAGGGGCTTTTGCCGTGAGATCATGCCAAGTTACTATATCAATAAGGGGTGCTACGCTATGAGTTCAAAAAAACCCACACTGCATATCCATGCAGGCTTGCCAAAAACAGCATCCACCTATATCCAATTGAATCTTGCAAATAATAGAGATAAGTTGCTGGAGCAGGGGTTTTGTTATCCAGGTGAGAAACATAGTCATTTAGTAGCTGGTTTTTCTGCTACACAATTATTAGATATACTAGCAAAATCAGACAAATATTCTTGCCAAAACATTATCCTTTCATCCGAAAGTGCAATATTCTCTCAGGGATTTTACCATATTCCAAAAAAAGAATTTAGTGCGTGCTTATCCTATTGCTACATCAAACTCCTTCCATCAATACTGGAAGGAGCTGTTGCCACTAACATGCTGTACCGAGCCGAACCTCAGTTTAGGACAATGATTTGGAATAATTGCGAAGTGCTTTGGCCTTTTTCTTCAAAACCATTTATCGATTTTTTTTCGCATTACGGATACAAAAATTGTAAAATCTACTCATATGAAAAAATAGTAAAAAAAGGAATTTGGGAACATTTTGCAAATGAGCTAGGAATTTCTATTGAAAACTTTATACCTCAAGAAAATGTTAATGTTACGCCTCCCACTACTTTCCAATATTTTTTGGCGCACTTAAAGTGCCTTCCGATAGAAGCATATAGATATAACAAAATCATTGGTCTTTTTTTCAATCCTTCCAACTATATCCTTGACTGCTATAAGCAATACCCGCAAAGATACCTCCTCATCCCCAAAGCACAACACATAGCTATGCTAGACGAACATAAGGAAGACCTTGAGTTTTTTGCAGATTTATTAAACGACCCCACATGGCCTCAGCAATGTTACGACTGGCTAGAAGACAAAGAAGATTGTCCGTATGACAATTTACCTATAGATCTTCAGCACGAAATATTTGCCTTACTACCGCCTGAATACCAGGAGTGGATTTATGAGGCATGGCCTAAAGCCCGCACCGCAAAGGAGGACGAGCCTCTTTTCCCGAATTTCCCCACAGATAAAGATACCCAAGATATTATTGAAGGTTTTGTGCGTTTAGAAACAAGGCATTCAGAAACAATAGATTCCCTTAATGTGCAAGTGGCGAATCTCCAACAAAAACTTTCACAAACGCAAAGCATCCTTTCCCAAGCACAAGAACAACTTATCCGCGAAAAAGCGAACCTCTCCCGCCATCGCTTATCCCTTGGACCTCTCCACCCTTCCCTTTCCATGCGTTTTCTCACAGGCAAGCCGCCCCTTTGGGTGCGCCGGGCAATACGCCATCTCAATCATCCAGATCCTCACACAACAGAAGAAATCCAGTCCATTCTTGCTACCATGTACGCTAACCAAAAATCTCTTGCATATCTTTCACGCCGGGCGTTTTGGAAAAAGCTGCTTCGCAAACTTCATATGATAAAATAAAGGTGGAAAAGTTTATTGCACAATAGTAGCCATTATGAGCCATTTTTAATGCCAATTTTAGCAATGCTTCTTCCTGTACCCTATACCTCTCTAACATGCGAAGCTTAAAATGGATACGGCAGCTTCAAGAGGGTGCCCCAGACATTTTTTCTGGAGAACTTCAACAAGGAGAAGCCAAAATGGAAAAGAAAATAAACGAGCTACACGCTAAAACTGGACAGTTGACAGTGGAACACGATTTTTTAGCAAAAGCCTGCGGGAAATGTTGAGCACTTCCCGCAGGCAAAATTTGGTCAAACATGGACATACCCTAAACCCTGTTTGGCAATATCCTTTGCTCAAACTACCCCGTTCTGCCTTGTCTTTCAGGCAAAAGGGGAATCTCCGTGGGCGTGGTGCCCAGTTGATGGTGTACGTACAATTCCATCAAAACGGAGATTCCCTTTTTTTCCGGGGCTCACTGTCAGATCAAGTTGTGACTACCCCAACTCACTGACTTTCGTTTAGGAATCAGGAAGCTCTCAACTCAGCCATATACTCGCGCAACTGGCCGAACATGCGCTCTGCCACATCCTTGTGCTGATCAATAACATTGTGCAGCTGGAAGGGGTCCGTCTTCCGGTCATACAACTCGTCTTTTTCCGGCAGTTTGACCACACTACCCGGCGTGCAGCTCCACTGCGCTTCACCGTCGGCAGCAAACAGTGCCTTGTGCCGCGCTTCCACCTCCGATCCCATATCCTGTAACATGCCCACCTCCGCAACACTCATAGTGCTCTTTCCGCCAACCGCTTCCAGGTGGGACATATCAAGAGCATCGTTGTAGAAGGTGACAGACATAGTCTTGTCGTCCGCGTCCAACAACCAGTGGATATAGCTCCAGTCGTCGGTATACATGGCCCAGGAATACTTGTTGTAGCCGGCAATGGCGAAATCGCGCACTTTTTCCACTTCACCGCGAACCAGCGGCAGAAGGCTTTTGCCCTGCATATCAGGATGCACGCCAATGCCCAGCCAGTCGCAGACCGTGGGGGCAACGTCGCAGGATTGCACAAAAGCTTTTATGCGTTGACCAGCCTTGATGCCGGGCGCGCGCAGCAGCATGGGGGTATGCACCAGTTCCTCATAAGGCCAGGGGCGCACCTTGCGCATAATGCCGTGACCGTGCTCGCCGTTGCCCAAGGGTTCGCCGTGGTCGGAAACCATCATGAGCAGGGTGTTTTCTTCCATGCCCAGGCGGCGTATGGCATCCATAAGCACCCCAAGATACTGGTCGCACAAAGTCACCAGTTCAGCATACAGCATACGGATGTGATGCAGCTGATCTTCGGTGTAGATGCCTTCCACCGTGTCGGCAATGGGCAGAAACTCGTCCTTACCTTTGTAGTTTGGGTTATAGGGGCAGGGGAACTTGAGATAAACCGAAGGCGGATCCCAAGGCTCATGGGGATCAAAAGAATCAATCCACAGGAAAAACTGCTTATTGCGATCTGTCTGCTCAAGGTATTCCACAGCTTTTTTGATGGTGCGGGCTACATACCGATCATCCGCGCTTTTCCAGTACTGCCGCTGGCGCAGATAATTGCTCATTTCTTTTTCATGACCCTCTACCGAGGCTTCGCCCATAAGTTTGACATAGCCGGCCCTGCTTTTGGCGTCCATGTAATCTTCCACGCGCTCATGATACAGCGTGTCATTCTCGTAGTAATAGTCGTCGGCCTCGTGGCCGTGGGTAAACCACACTTTGTCGAAGCCGCGTGTGTAGCCAAACTTGGGCAGGCGGTACATGGGGCAGTCAAAGATAATGGCCGTGTCAATAGGGCGGCCCCAGCACAGGTCCGCTATGGTGGTATCTTCCATCGTCAGGGCCACCCAGCCAGCTTTCGGAAGGGTAAAGCGGCCGGTGTGCATGGCGCGGCGGCAGGGTACTGTAGGTACGCCTTCTGTATAACTGTTTTCAAACAACACGCCTTCACGGGCCAGACGATCCATGTTGGGGGTTTTGATCCACGTGTTGCCGTAGCAACCCAGATAGTTAAACTGCAGGCTGTCAAACATAATCACAATGGCGTTTTTCAACATGCTAAGTTCCTTGATGAATTAAAGTGTGTTAATCAAATGTGACGGTTACTTTTTGGACCTTGGAAGAATCCCGCGTATAGAAACGATACACGCACAAAAGGCAAATGCCTGAAATGGCGTATCCACATGAAATGACCATAAGGCTGTGAGCCAGATCGAACCAATCGGACATGATGCCGGTGAGCAGGGGCCCCATGGAGTAACCTAACAAGTTGAGGACAAAAATGCACAATCCCACCGCAGTGGCACGCTGATGCGGCAAGGAGAGGTCGGCAACGACGGAGTACACCACCCCCGCGAGATTACTGCCGACCAGGGCGTGGAGCGCCAGTAATACGATTTGCAGGGGGCTGCCGGGGCGGGTCACCATAAGGGCGACCAGCATCAGAATCATCGCACCAAATTGGCAAAGGGCCACGCCGAGATTGGCCCTGTTGGGAGCCGCGCGGCGTACCCTGTCCCAAAGAGGACCCGCCAGCAAACAGGACACACTGATAGCCACAAGAATGATCGCACCCGCCTGGCTGCCTTCGGTGGGGGTCATTCCCGCTTCACGGATGAAGTAGGAGGGAAGCCAGTTTATCAGGGTGCCGTTAATAAGTCCCATGGCAGCAAGCCCCAGATAGGCGAACAGCAACGAGGGGCACTTCAGCAGCTTACACACCACCTGCAGGTAAGGTTCCCGCTTGGCGTCGGCCTTGCCGGTCGCGACTGCGACTGCTTTTTCCACATTGGCGGAGGAGAAGTCTTTAATAAACAGGGCACAAAACGCCGCGATAAGACCGGGAATAGCCACAACGCCGAAGGCGTGCCGCCAGCCCCAGTGTTCGGCGATAAATGCGCCCAGTAATAGACCAAGGGGTGCGCCTATGGACATACTCGCTTCCACAACGCCCAGCACAGTGGCGCGCCAGCGGGTGGGGAAGGTCGAGGTAAGAAGGCTTTGCCCTGCCGGATGATAGCCGGCCTGGCCTGTGCCAATGAACACCCTCGCCACCAGTAAATGCCCGTAGGAGCCAGCAAGGGCGCAGGCTCCGGTTGCCAGACTCCAGATGGCGGCCATGAGGGCAAGCATTTTTTTCCGGCTCCAGCGGTCAATAAAATAGGCGGACGGAATGACCATGGCAGCGATAGCGATATTGACCACCGCCACCAACATGCCAAGCTGTGTGTCAGTCAAGGCGTATTCGGCCTTAAGGTAGGGGAACAAGGCAGCCAAAACCTGACGGTCCACAAAGTCGAACAAGCCAAGCACCACGACAATGCCCAAGGTGAAAAATGCCGACTTTTTGCCCACGGGCCACTGGTGATCGAGATTGTAAGGGGTCATTTCCGTCTTCTGCTCAGACATGGGGTACTCCTAGTGTTTTGGGGAAAGGCGCGGGAGGGGGCCACGCACGATCTCGTGGCTTTTATTACGGGAAAATCCGCATGTCCGCCACCTTTTGGCCCAATTCGAACCAGAGAGGCGGCGGACACGTATTTGCTTAGATGGCCTTAAGATCCTGCATAAAAAGGTTCAGTTTTTGCAGAAGGTCGGCGGCAATGTCGGGGTGCTGTTTCACAAGATTATGCAGTTGGAACGGGTCCTTTTTGCGATCGTACAGTTCGTCGCCCTGTGGCACTTCGGCTTTGGAACCGGGTGTGCAAGTCCATTGATCCTGTTCGTCCAGGCTGCGCTGCTTGCGGTATGCCGCCAGCGCCTCTGTATCCGCGCCGACGGAACCTAACGAGGTGCTGTTTTCGGCATTGTATATTTTGCCGAGTGCGTTGCGGCAATCGTCCTTGTCCAGCTTGTCCAGCCAGTGGATATAGCTCCAATCTTCGGTGATGATAGACCACGAGAAGCTGTAGTAACCCGCCACGGCAAAGTCGCGCACCTTTGTCACCTCGCCCCGACACAAGGGCAACAGACTTTTGCCAGTCATGTTGGGGGGCACGGGCAGACCCAGCCACTCCAGTACCGTGGGAGCACAGTCGCAGTCCTGAACAAAGGCTTTAATCCGCTTGCCCGCAGGCAGGCCAGGGGCCTTGATAATCAGGGGAATGTGCACCAGTTCTTCATAGGGCCAGGGGCGGCACTTGGTCATGAGGCCGTGCCCGTGTTCGCCGTTGCCAAGGGGTTCGCCGTGGTCCGCGGTCAACCACATGAGGGTGTTCTCCCACATGCCTAGGCGCCGCACGCAATCCAGCAGTTGGCCAAAGTATTTGTCGCACAGGGTGATCTTTTCCGCGAACAACATGCGGATGTGGTGCATTTGGGCTTCAGTGAACAAATCTTTTACCGGGCTCGTGGGCGGCAGCATAATGTCCGCCCCTTTATAGCCGGGGTCGTAAGGGCAATCCATGCCGTCGGTCCACATGGAAGGCGGGTCCCACGGCTCATGGGGATCCCATGAGTCAATCCACAGGTGCAGGCCGTGGTTGCGGTCAGCGCCTTCCAAAATTTTTATAGCCTCGTGAATATTAACGGCTACAGTATGATCATCATCTTTCTTCCAGTACTGCTTGTCGCGTAGGTAGGCATCGCACTCAGCCCGGCACAAGGCCTCAAGCTGGTCGCCGTCGGGCAGGGCACGCAGGCGCTCCAAAAATCCGTCGTCGGTGAAGGCTTCATCCACACTACGGTGGTATAATTCGTCGTACTGAAAGAAAAAGTTGTCGAAGCCGTGGGAGAATACGGTTTTGGCGTAACTGCGGGCAAATCCGGCTTTGTCGGTAAAAAGCACCAGGGAATTATAGGCCATTGCCGTATCTATGCCGGTTCCCCAACAAAGATCGGCGATGGTGGTGTCTTCAAGGCGCAAGGGTGCCCAGCCTATTTCATGGAGGGTGTAGCGGCCTGTCATCATGGAGCGGCGTACCGGCAGTGTAGGCATATTGTTGCCGTAGGCATTTTCAAACAGCACGCCTTCACGGGCAAAGGCGTCTATATTGGGTGTTTTGATCCAGTCGTTGCCGTAGCAACCGGTGTAATTGTGCTGCCAACTGTCAAACATGACCACAATGGCGTTTTTAATGTTCCTCATACCACATACTCCTTATTGTTATTTTTGCTGGTAGCAAGCAAAACTTTTGATAGACATAGCAAAAAGCGTACCTAGGGAAGATAGTATGTAATAACAGATTATTGCGCTAATTGGGGAAGCTGCATGCATGGAAAAAAAAGATATTTTATTCTTTATAATTTCCATACTATGCTGATTTATTTTTTTATTTTATTTTTTCCTTTTTATTCCCATTTTTTTTCTTTCATGGTATCTAATGTTAGAACATCTTTTTTAATGGGAGAATATAGCATGAATGAATCCGCATCATCCCTTATTTATTGTGATTTTATAAACGAACTTTTTTTTCATTTGCCGGTAACGGAAAGCTTCCACCATATATTCCATTTTTTGAGCGAACGAATCCCTTTTGAAAGGGCGATTTGCTTTATTAGCAACCATAACGAGAAATTATTATCCACCATTGTTGATTATAGCGTGGCGCAACATCGTTTTGATGCGCCCTATACGAATAGGCTTGGTATCATGTTCAGTTTTGATGAACTAAGAAGTTATTTTAATAAAGAGAATAAGGATGTCAGCATAATTAATAATTTGAAATTGTTAAACAAAGTGCAGGAGTATATCTTTGCAAATTTTCGGGGATACTATGCCTCGGTCATCGAGATGGCGTTGGATCTGGATGAGGTGAAAAACGCCTTTTATTCGCTTGTGCTTTTTTCAGAACAACCGGACACCTTTACCCAACAACATGCTGATCTTCTGGGCTTGTTTCGGCGGCCATTGCTTAAAAACCTGGAGCAGTTTTTCCGCAGTGCGGAAGATCCCTGTCTTGTTCTGTCGGGCGAGGGGCAGGCCCAAGCCTCGCCAGAGGAGCTTCTACGGCGATGTAAGGGCCTTCAGCATGTCATGCGACAGGTGGACGCCGTAGCCAACAAAGACACCGCCGTGCTGCTGCTTGGACAAAGTGGCTCTGGCAAGGAACTGGTGTCCCAAACCATCCACGCCCGCTCCGCGCAGGCGAGGGGGCCATTCGTTGCGGTCAACTGCGCGGCCATACCGGAAACTCTGCTGGACAGCGAGCTTTTCGGGCATGAAAAAGGGGCCTTTACGGGCGCTCATGCCACCACTCCGGGGTATTTTGAGCAAGCGGCGGGCGGCACTATTTATCTGGATGAAATTGGCGAGCTTTCCGCCCAGGCCCAGGCACGCCTTTTGCGCGTGCTGGAAACAGGCGAAGTGCGCCGTGTGGGCGGCAGCCGCCGCATTCCGGTTCACGCCAGAATTATAGCCGCCACCCACCGCGATTTGGCGGCTATGACCCAAACCGGAGCCTTCCGCACGGATTTGTGGTACCGGCTCAATGTTTTTCCCATTGCCATACCGCCTCTGGCGCAGAGGCTGGATGATATTCCGGTTCTGGCGGAATACTTTTACCAGTATTATGTGCGTCACCATAACCTGATTGATCCGCCCAAGCTGGGCCGCAAGCTGATACTTGAACTCACGGCCCGTTCATGGCCGGGTAACGTGCGCGAGTTGCGCAGTGTTATGGAACGCTCACTGCTGACCTGTGCGAAAGCCAACCTGCCTATGTTGCAATTGGCCGAGCAGGATCGCGTTCTGGGCGGCAAGGCTCCGATCAAAAGCTATGCATTGCGCCGAGGACGCCCTAGCCTGGACGCGGAAGTGCGCGCCGCCACCCTCAAGGCCGTGAGGGACTGTGGCGG
>CAZJOG010000096.1:0-9157 GCA_964547565.1 uncultured Desulfovibrionaceae bacterium | reverse complement strand
GGGGTAGGTTGCGCTGAACAATGTGGAAAGGATACGGCGTTTGGGTAAATAACGCTGTATTTCTTTCATATCAGGGTAAAAACCTATGGAAAGCATGCGGTCTGCTTCGTCAAAGACCAGCATTTTTAATTCCTGGAGGGAAAGGGTGCGGCGCAGCAGGTGGTCCAGCACTCTGCCGGGAGTTCCTACAACTACCTGCACACCACGCTGAAGGGCCTCCAGCTGTTTGCCGTATCCCACGCCGCCGTAAAGCGCCGTGACTGTAAGCATACCCCCAAAAAGCACAGAGGCTTCATGCTCCACCTGGCTTGCCAGTTCCCGTGTGGGCGCAAGAATAAGGGCCTGTACAGCTTTGCGCTGCGGGTCCAGTTTTTCCAGCATGGGTAAAAGATACGCGCCGGTTTTGCCACTGCCTGTACGGGACTGCACCATAATATCGCGGCCGGCCATAAGATATGGCAACGCATGCGCCTGTACAGGCATAAGTGCGCTCCATTTTGCAAAGGCACAGGCTCTCTGCAACGCAGGGCTTAAATCGCCCAAAACACAAGATGGGAGCGCGTTTTCTGGCTCCGTAACAGAGAGTGCCGAATTTTCGTTCATGTATATCCCTTTTATACCTCTGGCAATTAATTTTTCTTTTTTAAACGCAGATGCGCAAATTGTCAAGACATACACACGCAACTGTATAGGTTACGCATAGTCTGCGGGAGCGCCTTTATTTTTGAAATTTGCGGGCTAGTGTTTACTTGTAAAAGTAAACACTATAAAACCCGCAGGGTTTTACGCCGCCGCAAGCGGCGTGAGTGAGCAAAAACCCACGTTTTTTTGCGAATGATCCTGCAAAAATTTTGAACAATATTATGTTCAAAATTTTTGCATTTAGACACTGAAATGTTCTTGCAACAGGCAAATACACCGGCGTGTCTATGGAATAAAGAGTGCTTTGTAACATACGTGGCATTTTCTGTTTCTGTAATATCCTTGTATAGTAGGACTTTTGTAAAAAAGAAAGACTGCGCCATTGCACCCTGTGCTCTTTTTCGTTATAAAAACCATAGGCCGGTTTTTTTGTATACCTGTTTTGTTTTGCCCTGGATACTGTACAGAAAGCCCCCTCTCTACCCATGCCTGCCGTATGGGGGCGTGTTAAACCATATAACGCAGTGCCAAAACTATGGGGTATATTCCCCACAGGCATTTGCAAAGGAAAAGCGGATTCACCTCCATGGATGTTCTTTTTTTACTTATCCTTATCCTTTTAAATGGCGTATTTGCCATGTCTGAAATAGCGCTGGTGACAGCCAAAAAAAGCCGCCTGCAGCAACTTGCGCACAAGGGTGATAAAGGCGCGGCTATGGCCGTAAAACTGGGGGAAAACCCCACACGTTTTCTCTCCACCATCCAGATAGGCATTACCTCTATCGGTGTGTTAAGCGGGATAGTGGGTGAGGCTGTGCTGGCGGCCCCTCTGGCCCGTTTTCTGCAGAGCCTTGGACTGCCTGTTGCCGCAAGTTCTGTGCTGGCTACAGGGGTTGTGGTGCTTTTAGTCACCTATTTTTCTATTGTGCTGGGTGAGCTGGTACCTAAACGTATTGCCCAGATAAATGCGGAGCCTATTGCGCGTATGATGTCACGTCCGCTTTCCTGGGTGGCGGTTATTTCTTACCCCTTTATCCTGCTGCTTTCTTTTTCTACAGACACCATCCTGCGTCTTTTTGGCAAACAGAAACAGGAAGCAGAACTGACGGAAGAAGATATTGCCGCTGTTTTGGAGGAAGGTTCCATGCTGGGCGTGCTGGAGCAGAATGAACATGAAATGATGCGGAATGTTTTCCGCCTGGATGAACGCCACATTACATCTTTTATGACACCACGCGGCGAAATTGTGTATCTGGATACCCAGAAAACACCGGAAGAAAACATGGCGCTTATTCTGCAGTCTAATCACTCCCGCTTCCCTGTCTGCCACGGTGATCTGGACAATATTGGCGGTGTGATACACGCAAAAAATCTCCTCCGCCAGCATATGGAGGCAGAAAATGTTAATCTGGAAAAAAATCTTGCCCCCTGTGTGTATGTGCCTGAATCGTTAAGCGGTTTGCGCCTTTTGGAAATTTTTCGCACAGGCACCCAGATGGTTTTTGTGGTGAATGAATACGGGGATGTGCTGGGCCTTATAACCATTAAAGACGTGCTGGAAGGTGTAACAGGGCAATTGCAGGAAGAAGACGAGACAGACACCTGGGCTGTGCGGCGGGAAGACGGTTCCTGGCTGTTTGACGGCAGTATCCCCCTTGTGGAACTGGCGGACAGGCTGAACCTCAGCGCCTTGCCCAGTCCGGAAAAACGCGCCTATAACACACTGGGGGGGATGATGATGGACCTTCTGCACAGGGTGCCCCAGACAGGCGAAAAAGCGGAATGGGAGCAGTGGGTGTTTGAAGTGGTGGATATGGACGGTCAGCGGATTGATAAAATACTGGCTTTACCCCGCGTGTAGGCCTTAAAATAAGAAGTCTCTCTGCCCCCTTGCGGGGTAAGAGAGACACCTGCTTGCTTTACAGCATCAAAGTATACGGAAAATCCTGTTACCAGGCAGAACGGCGGGGAGGACGCGGCGCACGGGGTTCCGCTTCATTCACACGCAGGGGACGGCCCTGGAACGATTGACCATTCAAAGCTTCCATAGCGGCGCGACCGCCGGCATCTTCCATTTCCACAAAACCAAAGCCCCGGGGGCGACCAGTTTCACGGTCAGACATAAGCTTCACAGAAAGAACTTCACCGTAAGCAGCAAAAAGGTCCTGGATGCTTTCTTGATCCGCAGAAAAAGGGAGGTTCCCCACATAGAGGGTCATAGCCATGCACATAACTCCAAAAGGTTTGGGCTTCGATTCTCATTTCTGGAGCCTGGCGCAATTGCAAAAGTCCAAAACAAAAATTCTACCGCCGCATTAAACGTGATGGATGATCTATAGACGTAAAAATTAGCTGTGTCAAGAAAATCACAAGCACGGGTCTTATTTTTTACAAATTCTTTCAAGGTAAATATTGCCATCTAGCCTGATTACTTGATTTTCTGCAAATATTAAATATTGGCAGGAACATTTGCACAGGCGGAGAAATTGCACAAATAGTTTCTGGGGGTTAGCGTACCAAGTGTTTTTAGTTAAAAGCCTTAAGTCCCCACACAAGCGCTGTAAGCAGTGCCAAACCCGCTACCAGGGCCTTAATAGGCCTTTGTGGTAAAAATTTTTGGGTGCGCGCGCCCGCGTACATACCCACAAGACCGCCGCAGCCCATAAGCAGGCCCAGGGCGTAATCTGGTAATACAGACATGGAGGGGTAATACGGCGCAAAAAAAGTGTAACACAAAACACCCGCCACACTTGTCATCAGTGTGCATAAAAGCGTGGGCCCTGCTACTACATACACAGGCAGGCCAAAAAAGGCCACCAGAAAGGGGGAGAGGAGAGAACCGCCGCCTACCCCGTACATACCGCCTATTACACCTATAAAGCCCGTCAAAGCCACCACAGAGGGCACAGAATAGGTAAATTCTTCCCCCCTGTATAAAAACCTGGGCTTGTACCACGGGCTTTGGAGGCGTTGTGGCCTTGCGGTACCCGGGGCAGGCCTGGCGGCTGTTCCCCGCAAATCCCACAAAAGCCTGCCACCCACAAACAACAGCACCAGAGCCGCAAAAGCCATAAAGGTTTGGGTATCCGATAAAAATTCCAGCCGGATATAGGTGCCCAGCACCACCCCGGGTAATGTTGCGCACGCGCACACCATAGCCAGAGGCAGCATAAGCCGTCCTTCCCTGCCATAGCGCCATACACCGCCGGGTGTGGCCACAATATTAAAAAACTGGTTGGTTGCGCTTACAGAAGGCGCTGTGTAACCCAGAAAAGACACCTGAAACGGCAGCAGTAAAAATGCGCCGGATATACCCCCCATAGAGCAAAAATACGCCACAAGAAAACCCGCCAAAAAAGGGAGATAAACAGGCACTTCTACACCGGAAACAGGGAAAAGCATACAACACATTCCTCTCGGTGTTCTGGAAAAGTTTATGCAAAGCGGATGGAGCCCCCACCGGCTTTTTTGGCGGCATACATAGACTGATCCGCTTTGGCGAGAATTTCTTCTGCTGTATTGCCATCTTCAGGGTAACTGGCCACGCCAATACTGGTGTTGCAAAACACAGAGCCACTTTTGAGAACCCAGGGTTTTTTGAATCTTTCGTGTATAAAACCGGCAAGACTGCGGATATGCTCCTGCGTGATTTCGCCGCTTATAAGGGCCACAAATTCGTCGCCGCCATTACGGTAAATCCCGTTTTTAAGCATGGGGATACTGGTAAAAAATTCCCCAAGCTGCACCAAAAATTCGTCCCCCGCGTCGTGGCCGTGGTTGTCGTTGATGGCTTTAAAGCCGTCAATATCAAAAAAAAGAAGGTAGGCTTTTTCCTTATGCTGGGCAAGGTCTATACGGCGCGCACATTCGCTTAAAAGCATGCGGCGGTTGGGCAGTCTGGTAAGGGAATCGTAATTGGCCAGATAATTAATAAGCTCTTCATTTTTCTTATTATCTGTAATATCCGCGCTGCTGACAACCTGGGCCATACGGCCGTCTACCCAACGGAACGCGGCGCTGAACACCCGGAACCAGGAGCCATCAAAAGGCCGCTGGTAGTCCCACACATACACGCGGGTAGGGTTGCCTTCTTCGTCCACCAGTTTTTCCTTGGGGCAAAAGTCGCAGAGGCCTGACTGGCCGGGAAAAAGCACGTCCCAGCACTTACGCCCCACAAAGCGGCTGATACCCCCGTAAGGGCCGGCCATAGTGTGGTTGGCGTACAGCACTTCCTGCGTGTTATAATCTGTTACATAAATATCAATGCCTGCGTTTTCCAAAATACTTTCTAAAGAACTTTGGGCAAAAGACAGTTTGTTCTGGTAAATGCGTATGCCAATGCAACGGCTGAAAATGGAAAGCAAAAGGAAAAGTGTTTTTACTTCTTCTTCTGTCAGCACAGCCTTTGATTCCATATTAAAAAACACCACAAGACCATACACGCGCGTTTTTTCATCTACAGCAGAAACTACCAGCAGGGAACGGGCATCAAAAAAGTCCAGCATGTCTAGTTCAAACGCGCTGGTGGCTGTATTTTCCACAATATAGGTGATGGAATCTGTGGCAAGTTTTTTGCGGTATTCCGGTTTGATGGCGTCTATAGGGAAATCTTCATGCAGTTGTTTCCCGGAGTACGCAATGCCTTCTTTTAAATGGAGCTGGTTATTCTGGTCAATTTCATATACAGACGCGCATTCAAAGTGATAATTTTCGCAAATAAGCTGAAGAGCCTGCTGGACAACAAGGGTATTTGTCTGCTTTTCTGCCAGCAGTTCGGCAAAAGTACGCAATAAAACATCATCCGCCATTTTTTCCATGGGCAATCTCCAGAAACCAGTGCTACAAAACGGAAAAGAGCATTGAAGCGATAGTATACATAAGGTTAATTTTGCTTTACTGCTTCCCGTATACGACAAACTCCACAAAGGTCAAGAGAGGTGGGGTAACCGCAATGGGTGCAGGGGTGGGTGGGTTGGCCGGAATTGGCCTCTGCTTTGGCAAAAAGAGGTTTGCCGCGCTCTAAAAAACCTTGGTAAAAATCTATTTTACGGCCCGGCATGGCAATTTCCAAATCTTGCCACAGGCCTTTGTACACGGTAAATGTGGCGCCTTTGCTGTAGGGGCATGGCGCGTAATGGTTTTCTATGCCGTTAAGAAAGGCAAAATTTGCGGTTTCAAATTCCGTAAGGCGCCATAAGGGTTTGACTTTACGCACAAAACCATGCGGGGCATTTTCCGCATCTGTTTGCTCTGCGTCATAGCCCGCGCCTTCAGGGTTTTCTGCATCCAGCGCAGGGCCCTGGTCACTCAGGTAGGCAATATCCCAGCGCAGGGTATTACTGGTAAGGCGGGCTATTTCATCGTCCAGATTATGGCCGGTTGCCAGCACATCAAAGCCTTCGTCCATGGCTGTTTTATTAAAATAGTAACGCTTAATTTTGCCGCAGGCGGAGCATATGGGGCGGTTAAGCCTGTCGCGGACGCGGGGTATAGCAAGGCCCTCTTTTTCCATTTCCAGCACGCGCAAGGGCAGATTGTGTTTAGCGCAAAAACGCTCCACCACTGTTCTGGCAGCCTGGGAAGAATGGGGAATACCAAGGTCAATATGCAGGCCTTCTGCTTTATAGCCAAGGCGTATAAGCGCCAGCATAAGCGAAAGGGAGTCTTTGCCGCCGGAAAGCGCAACCAGGATGGAATCACCTGCGGTAAAAAGCTGTTGGCTTTCAATGCCGCGTGTAATCTGCTTCAAAAAATAGGTTTGGAAGCAATCTGCGCAAAAGGCAATATTATGGCTGGGAAGGTCTACTACTGCGACCTCTCCACAGCGGCGACATTTCATACAATAATCCTTGTAACACCTGAAAACCGGATATAAAATACACAAACAGACAAAAAATTTGTTGCGTGTCGGGCAAAAAGGGGATGTCCCGGGCGGTGACAGGTTGCAATTTTCCCCAATTAAAGTACTTTAACCTGTAAAATCGCCAAGGTCAAGAAAAAATGGACAGAAAAACACAGGGCTTGACCCCTTACCTAAGAAGGATTAAAAAGAGCTGGTTGTTTTTTTATATCACAAACCCCGAGGTTACTGTGTACATGCTTTTTACCCGCTTGTTGCCCGTGTTTTTGGCTGTGCTTCTTGTTGCGGCACCTGCCAGGGCAGAAATATTTGTTGATATTAATGGCCCGGGCCAAAATATTGTTAACCTTGCCATGGCAGCCCCCCTTACAGGGCCAAACAAAGCCGCAACAGGCCTTGGCCTTGAGCTGCATAATGCTATTCACCAAAACCTTGCGTTTTTACCCTTTATGCGCCTTACGCCGGATAATGCCATTTTGGGCGGAACCGTACTTGCCGCTGCCCAGGGCCCGGAAATGGATTTTCGCCGATTCCAGATTGCCGGCGCAGACCTTCTTATCACCGCATTTTGGCCCAATGGGGATGGACGTAATTCCACCGTGGAATTGCGGGTGTTTGAAACATTTTCCGGTAAGTTTGTTTTTGGCAATGCCTACGCAGGCGTGACCAAGGACGAACTGTTTAATGTGGCGGATCGGTTTTGTGCGGATCTTATGGAAGCCTTAACAGGCAACGGGGATTTTTTCCGCTCTACGCTTGCATTTGCTAAATCTTCTGGTCAGACCAAACGGGATATTTGGCTTGTAAAACCCACAGGGCGCGACTTGCGGCAAATAACCAACATCCCGGGTACAGCCATGTCACCTGCCTGGTCACCGGATGGCCGTTATGTTGTGTTCAGCCATCTGGATGATTCCACGCACGCCTTAGGCGTTTGGGATCGCCTGAGTAATAAGGTAACCCGCATCCGTTTCCCGGGTAATACGGTTATTGGGCCTGCCTTTATGCCGGATAACAAAGTGGCAGTTGGCCTTTCCACAGGCTCCTACCCCGATATTTTCCTCTTAAACCACAAGTTTGAGCGTGAACGTCCGCTGGAAGAAAGCCCTGCCATCAATGTTTCCCCCACATTTGACCGCACAGGCACACGCATGGCGTTTACGTCCAGCCGTATGGGCGGGCCGCAGGTTTTTCTGAAAGATTTAACAACAGGCAGTGTAAGCCGCGTCAGCATGAATGGCGGGTATAACACAGAACCAAGCCTAAGCCCGGACGGCACCCTGGTGGCTTTTAGCCGCCTGACAGATTCCGGCCACCGCATATTTGTGCAGGATTTACTCACAGGTATGGAGCGTCAGGTTTCTTTTGGCCCTGGTTCTGACGAACAACCCAGTTTTGCGCCTGACAGCTACTTTTTGGCTTATACCTCCACCCGTAGCGGCCAAAAGCAAATTTACCTTACTACCCGCCATGGCGGAGACGCCAAACTTGTCCCTACAGGCGGCGGTGATGCCTCCTTTGCCCGCTGGGGAAAAATTCCCCAAGGGGAATAGGCCCTTGCCTCCCTGTTGCGTAATGCCAGAAAGAGTGTTATTGACCTTTTGCGCCTACTCTTGACAAAAATTTCAGGTGCGATAGTGTTTTCTTTATCGCGTGCTCACTAACCCCATGTTTAGGGTGACATGGCACACAGCTGGACCAACCCTTTAGCGTCCTAGTCGCAGACTTTAGGAGAATGTATGAAACGTTTACAAAAACTCGGCCTTCTTTTTGTTTTGGTATTTTCCCTGGGCGCTTTTGGTTGCGCTACCAAGCAAGAAAGCATGGAACCCCTGCCCTCTGACACCACCGCTATGACAGCTCTGGAAATGGCCGCCCAGACCATTACTGATGGCGTTGTGTATTTTGACTTCAATATGTATGATGTTAAACCCGAATACCGCGAAACCCTTCGCCAGAAAGCGGAACTTATGCGTCAGTATCCCAGCATCCGCGTGCGTATTGAAGGTAACTGCGACGATCGTGGCACCCAGGAATATAACCTTGCCCTTGGCGAACGCCGCGCCCGCGCTGCTTACGAATACATGGTTATGCTTGGTGTAAACCCCAACCAGCTTGAAATGATCAGCTATGGTAAGGAACGCCCGGCTGTTACAGGTTCCGGCGAAGCCGCCTATGCCAAGAACCGCCGCGACGACTTCCGTGTTATCGCCCGCTAATGCGGTTTGATTACTAAGATTTGCCAGCTTTGCAGGCCGTGGGTGATGTTTTTTGTATAACATAACCGCGGCCTGCTTTTTTGCTTTTTGCTTTTGTCCACAACTTTTTTGGTTGACTTTTTACGTGTTGTTGGGTAGGCCAGTCTTTCCGGCTCTTGCGTAAGAGAAGGTTTCCTGACTAAAAAAACGGAGCGTGGCGCAGCTTGGTAGCGCACCTGCTTTGGGAGCAGGGGGTCGCTGGTTCGAATCCAGTCGCTCCGACCATAATAAAACAAAGGGCTTAGGTGTAAAAACTGAAGTCCTTTTTTGTATTTAAAAATATTTTTCCAACCTGAAAGCATACCCGCGCGATAATTGCCAGGTGGACTAAGCAGGTGACGACGTTGGCACACGCGAAGCGGTTTTGTTGGCACAAAATAATTAAGCTTCACTAAAA
>CAZJOG010000095.1:0-9171 GCA_964547565.1 uncultured Desulfovibrionaceae bacterium | reverse complement strand
TGGCTGCCAGCATGGGGCTGCACATTGGCGTAATCGCAACCAAAAAGCTGCATAGCACGGTCGCGGGCAATGTTTTCTGCCACGTCCACATATTCGCAACCGCCGTAATACCGTTTGCCCGGGTACCCTTCCGCGTATTTATGGGTAAGCACACTGCCCTGGGCTTCACGAACAGCAGGAGAAACAAAATTTTCCGACGCAATAAGTTCCAGTTTGGTCATCTGACGGCGGCTTTCATGGTAAATGGCTTCCGCAATTTGCGGATCCTGAAGCATAAGTTCCTGCATGGCTTTCCCCTGCCCTAAGGCTATTGTCTAAGATGCATTAAACATTGGTTTGAAGATTGCGTTTAACTAAAAGTAACGTCTATTCTTCAAATTTTCTAAACAGCAAACTGCCATTGGTGCCACCAAAACCAAAGGAATTACACAGCACATACTGCGGGTCCAGTTTTTTGGGGCCAGTGGTCATATAATTTAAATCGCATTCCGGATCAGGCGTTTCCAAATTCAGTGTACCGGGTACCATACCCGTGTAAAGGCTGAGTACGGAAAACACACTCTCCACCCCGCCAGCTGCGCCAAGCAAGTGGCCCATTTGGGACTTATTGGCGCAAATGGCGATATTTTTTGCATGCTCACCAAAAACATCGTGTATGGCTTTGGTTTCCGCCTTGTCATTGGCATTGGTGGAAGTGGCGTGGGCATTAATATGGGTAACCATAGTAGGATCAAAGCTAATACCACGTTCTGCCAACACTTCCGCCCCTTCTTTCAGGGCATTGTTCATGGCAAGAGCCATACCTTCGCCATTTTCCTTGGGGGCAACCATGTGATACGCATCCGCAGACGCGCCAAAGCCTATCATTTCCGCATAAATAGTTGCGCCGCGAGCCTTGGCAGACTCCAGACTTTCCAAAAACAGCATGCCCGCGCCTTCGCCCATCACAAAACCATCGCGGTCTGCGTCAAACGGGCGGGAAGCTTTTTCAGGTGTGTTATTACGTTTGGTGGAAAGCGCCTTCATGGAGGTAAAGCCAGAAATACCCATAGGGGTGATAGTGGATTCAATACCGCCTGTTATCATGGCATCCTGCCTGCCCAGGGCTACTTCCAAAAAGGCATAGCCAATAGCGTGCAAGGAAGACGTGCAGGCACTGGTAAGCACAGCGTTTGTGCCTTTTACCCCTGTGAAAATAGAAACCTGACCCGGCGCCATATTGGAAATAAGCATGGGGATATAAAACGGAGAAACACGGCTTGGGCCAGATTCCAGAAGTTTGGAGTGGAAGGTTTCAATAGTCGACAGTCCACCCAAACCAACACCCAGCAGAACACCCACCCGTGCCGCATTTTCATCTGTCACTGTATACCCTGAGGAAAAATCTGTCCCAAACGGGTATTCTGCAGAAGGCACAAGCTGAAGAGCACCTGCAACAGCAAACTGGACAAACCTGTCCATACGACGCACGTTTTTAGAACCTACATAGGGTTCTGCATCAAAACCCTTCACTTCACCGGCTATGCAGGTATCAAAACCTGTGGTGTCAAAAAGGGTGATAGGCCCAATTCCGGAAGCTCCTTCCAAAAGGGCATTCCAGCTTTCTTTTACACCAATACCCAAGGGGCTTAAGGCGGAAAGTCCTGTTATTACAACCCGTTTTCTTGCCATACATTCTCCTGAAAATGTGGGGGGGGTATCTCCCCCCCACACAAACTACCTACTTAACCTTGGCTTCCACGTACTGGATGGCGTCTTTTACTTTCAGAATTTTCTGGGCATCTTCATCGGCGATTTCCACATTGAATTCTTCTTCCATGGCCATAATCAGTTCCGTAAGGTCCAGAGAATCTGCGCCCAAGTCTTCTACAAAGGAAGCTTCAAGCTTTACTTCGTCTTCAGAAACACCAAGCTGATCTTTAATAATCTGTTTAATTTTTGCTTCAACAGACATGGTTCCTCCACACAAGGTTAAAGTATTAACAATACATGCCGCCGTTTACGGCAAGCACCTGGCCTGTCATATACGAAGCAGCATCGGATACTAAAAAGACAACAACGTTTGCCACATCTTCCGTTGTGCCAAAGCGACCCATGGGGATGGATTTTGCATACGCCTCCCGCACTTCCGGGGGGAGTTTATCCGTCATATCGCTTTCTATAAAACCCGGGGCCACGGCATTAACCGTGATAGTCCGGCCCGCAAGTTCCTTGGCCGCGCTTTTGGTCATGCCTATAAGGCCGGCTTTTGCAGCCGCATAGTTGACCTGACCGGCATTCCCCATTTGCCCCACAACAGAAGACATATTAACGATGCGGCCAAAACGCTGTTTACTCATTATTTTGGCTGCCTCGCGCAAAAACACAAATGCACCGCGAAGGTTTATATCCAGCACAGCGTCAAAGTCTTCATCCTTCATGCGGATAAGAAACCCGTCCTTGGTAATACCTGCATTATTGACCAGACTGTGCAGGAAAACTTTGTCTTTAATACACTCAGCAAAAAAGGAGGTTACCTGTTCCGGCTGGCCGGCATCTACACAAAAAGCTGTGGCTTTGCCACCTGCTGCTTCCACCATGGCTACGGTTTTAGCTGCTTCATCCGGTTTGCTTACATAGGTAAAATATACCGTGTAGCCTGCTTTTGCCAGACAAAGAACCAGAGAACGGCCAATACCGCGTGAGCCACCGGTTACTAATACAACCTGAGGAAGAGCCAACTCTTCTAATGCCATAGCTTTTTTCCTTTGTTATTCTCTGTGCGCTATGCCGGGTATTCTACACCAAGTAGCCATAGGTTTCAAGCCCAAGAAAACACACAAAAACACATGGCCGCTTTTTCCGGCGGCCTAAACAGCGGGTTTATCAATAAATACCCTGCAAACTAAATTTCCAAAAGCGCGGACGCCCAGGTAAGGCCACTGCCAACAGATGTAAGTAAAACTTTCATCCCGGGGCGTATACAGCCCTGCTCTCTGGCATCACCCAAAGCTAATAAAATAGAAGCCGCGGATGTATTCCCAAAGTTTTCCACATTGGTAAAAACCTGTTCCGGTTTTACGTCCAGCCTTTCCCCTACAGCTTCAATAATACGCAAATTCGCCTGGTGGGCTATCACAAGGTCCATGTTTTCCACACAAAGCCCATGGCTTTGCAAAAGGGCAAGGCTTTCTGCTGTCATACTACGCACCGCGTACTTAAACACTTCCCTGCCCTTCATGGAAAGGAAAAATTCCTTGGGGACAGTATCCCCCACTTGCACACGCATGGCTGTGCCCCCACCCATCACAATAAGATCGTGGAGAGAACCATCCGTCCCGCAGGAAACATCCAACACACGCGCCCCAAAACCTTGGGATTTTTTTGCCGGTGGCACAGACTTTAACACAACCGCCCCGGCACCATCTCCAAACAGTACAGAGGTGGAACGGTCAGAATAATCCATACGGCGGGAAAGCGCTTCACTTGCTACCAGCAAAATGACAGATCCCGGGTGCAAAGACAAAAATGCCCGAGACATTTCCAGCCCATACAAAAAACCTGTGCATGCCGCGTTCAGGTCATACGCCATAAGCGGCAGGCTGGAAGCCCCCTCTGCATCTTTATGCAACATGCCTGCAGTAAGCCCCAGCTTGCCGGCCAAATGGCAGGCCACACTGGGGCACAAATGATCAGGCGTGCATGTTGCCACAAAAATATGGGTAAGTTCTTCCGGCTTTACAGCGGCATCCACAAGAGCCGCCTTCGCAGCCACAAGTGCCCCATCGGAACAATCCCAGTCCGCAGGCAAAATATGGCGCTGCCCAATACCTGTGCGTGAGCGTATCCACTCATCGCTGGTATCCATCATTGTTTCCAAATCCGCGTTGGTAAGCACATCCTCAGGGATATAACAGCCTAAACCGTGGATATAACAAGGTTGGTTCATAAAATCCTGATAAATTATGCCCCGGCATTCTGCCTGAGGACTAAAAGGCTAGATACCTGTCACCACACTGCGGGCGTACCGGGTAAGCTCATCATTGGCGCCTATCGCCTCTACCAGATGCTTATGGGTATCACGCCCCACATACCGCGCAGCCATACACACAGCACTGGAAATGGCCTTTTCATTCGATGACCCATGGCTGACAATTGCCACACCCTGAAGCCCCAAAAGCGGCGCACCACCGTATTCTGCATAATCCATAACTCTGGCAAAACGCTTAAAGCCTTTTTTGGAAAGCAGAGCGCCCATTTTGGACAAAAAGCCTGCGCCCAAAAGCTCCCGCTTTAACACGCGGGAAAAGCTCATACCTAAACCTTCACTCAGCTTTAAGGCCACATTGCCCACAAAACCATCGCAGACTATCACTTCCACATTGCCGGTAAACATATCCCGGCCTTCGGCATTGCCAATAAAATTGATATTCTGCGCCATTTTAAGAAGGTCATAGCTGCTTTTGACAAGTGTATTCCCCTTGCCTTCCTCTTCCCCAATACTCAAAATGCCTACGCGCGGATTATCATACCCCAAAAGTGTTTTGGCAAATGTGTACCCCATAATAGCAAATTGGAATAAATGCTGGGGCTTACATTCTACATTTGCCCCAACATCCAATAAAAGCATGGGGTTTTTTTCTGTAGGTAAAATAGTGGCAAGCGCCGGACGCTCCACCCCAGGTATACGACCCAGGATAAACATACCGCACGCAACAGCAGCACCAGAATGACCGGCACTTACAAGAGCATGCGCTGTGCCTTCTTTTACCAGACGGCAGGAAACCTGGATAGAGCTGTCTTTTTTACGGCGCAGAATGTCCGATGGCTTTTCGTCCATCTCCACCACTTCAGAAGCATGGACTATTTCATATTCCACACCCTTTTTATCCTTTTCAGGCATAGTGGCAAGAACAGCCTCTATCTCTTCCTGTTTGCCCACAAGGAGCATTTTTACAGAAACAGGGGCTTTATCTACCGTAAGCTGCGCATTCTCTGCCGGCAGCTTCATGGTTCTGCTTGCACGAAAAGCACCGGGCACAACCACGGAAGGACCAAAATCTCCCCCCATGGCGTCCACTGCTATAATAATGCTATTGCTCATCGGGCTTCATGTTGATAATTTCACGGCCCTTGTAAGAACCGCAGGTGGGGCAGACAGCATGGGGCACTGTAGGCGCACCACAGGAACAGTAAATGACTGTGGGCTTGGCGATGCGATCATGCGAACGACGCATGCCCTTGCGGGAGTGGGATTTTTTATTCTGCTGGACAGCCATAATTTTCTCCTGAAATAAAACTAGCGGTTTATTTTAAGGCCCTTAAGCACCGCAAACGGATTGGCGCTTTCGTCTTTTTCACAATCACACAGGGCCGTATTCCTGTTTTTTCCGCAAATTGGGCAAATTCCCTTACATTCTGCGGAACAAAGCGGATTAAGCGGCAATGCCAGAGAAAATTCTTCCCATAAAAGACCCGCCAAATCCAAATAATATACCCCGTCCTGCACATGTATGCGGGTTTCAGGGTCATCTTCCCCAGCTTCTTCCGCAGGTACATGCAAAGCTTTATAGGCTTTTGTTGCATGCGCAGGATTTTTTTCTTCCTCCTGCTCCGCATGGGGAAATGTCTCATATTCATCAAATATCAAATCCAATTCTACAGGCGTATCTTCCGCGCAGCGTGTGCAGGCAAGCGCTACCTTGCCCTTTAAAACCCCACGCACCAGACACGCATCCTCCTGCGGCAAAAGAAAAACCTCCGCCCGTAAAGGCTTCAGTACCTTGCAGGCTAAAGCAAACTCCTGCATGGGCTTTTGCCAAACCACCGGTTCTTCTACAAGAAAAGATACACCTTCAGACGGCAGGCTGCGTATGTCTATGTGGGAAATATCCCGCAAAATTTCCATATCTTCCTCAAATATTCAGGAACGGAACAACGAACTTTAATCGCCTTCCCCCTTTCCGTCAAGCAAAAAGTTTGAGGAAAAAAGATGGCGCTGGGGGAGAGGGAAAACTCCTTTGTTGGAACAAAGGGGTTTTCCCTCTCCCCCAGACCCCCTCTCCTTTTCCTCAAAAAACTTCCGCATTGTTTTAAGGTGTGTTTCTCAATTGAGGAGTTTTGCCTTTCCAGCGAGGAAAACAAGCTTTTTACGACGGGCGCATACTCTTATATTGAGAAGCACACCTAACAACTGAACATTGTCTTCGCCAAGGCTTTGACAAAACCATCGCGCGAGCGGGCGATAATTTTATCATCCACCGCAAAAGAGATACGGAAATACCCGGGGTATCCAAAACCGGAACCCGGGGAAACAAGCACACGTTCTGCCTTCAGGCTTTCCACAAGGTCAGATTCTTTCCCGCCAGGCGCTTTGGGGAAAAAGTAAAACGCGCCTTTAGGCAACGTAAACTCATAGCCGGCGGTTTTAAGAATTTCGGCCAGGGCATTACGGCGGCGTGTATACACTTCCACTGCGTGCGCAGTAGACGCGCCAAGGGAAGCTTTCATCAGGTACTGGCCCACAATGGGGGGGTTCACATAGCCCAGCACCCGGTTGGACATAACCATGCCAGCCATCAGTTTATCGCGGCCTTCAAGGGCTGGGGAAAGAGCCACATACCCTATACGTTCGCCCGCAAGGCAGTAGTTTTTGGAGAAAGACCCCACAACCACGGCGTATTCATACAAAGGAAGCACAGGGGGGACAACAGCGCCGTCGTAGGTGAGAAAGCGGTAGGGTTCGTCAGAAAGAAGATAAATGGGGCGGCCATATTTTTGGGAAGCGGCGCGTAAAAGAGCCACAATGCCCTCTATGTCTTCTTTGGTGTACACAGCGCCTGAAGGGTTATTGGGGGAGTTGATGATAAAGGCGCGGGTCTGGGGGGTAAGGGCGGCTTCAATGGCGGCAAGGTCTGGGCCAAAATCTTCCGGGCGACACATGGTGGGCTTAAAAACCCCACCGTGGTTCCCGGAATAATACCCGTATTCCACAAAATAGGGGGCTATGCCCAGCACTTCATCCCCCGGGGAAAGCACGGAATGGAGAAAGGCGTTAAGCGCACCTGCAGCGCCGCAGCTAAGCATAACATCCCCTTTTGTCAGGTGGACATTTTGTTCAGCACTCAGGTATTCGGCCAAGGCTTCCAGGGCCCATTCAAAACCGGCATTAGGCATATAGCCAAGGCTTGCGGGTTCCGATGCTTTATCTGCCAGCTCACGCAGCATGGCGGCTACTTGCGGGGGCGGGGCAAGATCCGGGTTGCCAAGGCTGAAGTCACACACGGCGTCTTCACCAAATTGTTTTTTCATTTCAATGCCTGCGTCAAACATACGACGTATGGCAGAACCCTTGGAGACCATCTCCCCCATAACAGGCGAAAGCAAATTTTGGGACATATCTTTATCATCCTTTGCTGAAACGCACCCGTAAACATTTCCATAGGGAAATGCCCGAAGACGCTGTTGCTTTTTTATCTCCCTTTGTTTTAACCTTTGCAAGGTAAATGTTCAAGAAGTTTTTTCCTCTTGACGTATAAAACGGAAAAAAGATAAAAAAACGTATGGGAAATATCCATATCGCTATTGTTACCTATAACAGGCTGGAGCTTACAAAACGCTGCCTGGCCTCACTTTACGCCTGTACAAACAGGCCTTTTACACTGTGCCTTGTGGATAATGCCAGCACGGACGGAACAGGCGAATTTTTGCAGGCATTTGCAGGTGCCCACAGCAATACCCGTCTGTTGCTGTTGCGCCAGAATATGGGGGTGGCTGTGGCGGCCAATCTTGCGTGGAATTGCCCGGAAGCCCACAAGGCGGATTACTACCTGAAGCTGGACAATGATGTAGAAATTTTACACCCAAACTGGCTTAACTGTTTGGTGGATATGCTGGAGAATACCCCAAGCCTTGGCACTATAGGCTATGCCCTGCTGGAAAGAATGCCGCGGGTGGAAAAACCATTACCAGCACAAAATGCGGACGGTCAGACATTGTGCCAAACTTTTTGGGAAGCGGACCTGACAAACGGCGGCTGTGTGCTTATTCCCAAACACACCCATAATTTGCTGGGGTTTTGGAATGAAGAATATGGCAAATATGGGTTTGAAGATTTGGAATATGGCGCGCGGGCGCGGCAGGCGGGCCTTCGTGTGGGGCATGTTGCGCAGGAAAAGTATGTGCGGCACTTGGGTTATGTGGACGAGGCTTTGCTTGACCGTCATATGGAGCTTCTTAAAAACAGCAGCATCCATTCCCCTACATCTGGGGAAAAGCTTTATATTATTAACAGATTTTTATTTGCAGAAGGCATACGCCCGCTTTTTGTGCAGCCCAAATACCTGTATGATGCGGCAACAGGGCGTTTCCGTGTGGATGCGGCGTCTAAACCCATACACAGTATCCAGCAAAAACTACTGGAAAAATTGCGGTATGAGGTTTTGGATGAAAAAATAGCGCTGGATTTACGTGCCTTACAAGGCAGTATTCTTTAACGCACATAACATAGCGGCTTATTCCCCAGCCAACAGGGTAATACACCCGCTACATTTCCCGTATCATCTGGATATAAGGGAAATTTTCAAAACCCATACGGCTGTATAATTCGCACACGCTTTTATTTTCTTCTGCAACTTCAAGGCGGAAGCGTTTGGCTTTGTTTTTGTATTCTTCAAACACCCAGGCAAAGAATTTTTTGGCAAGGCCTTTGCCGCGGAATTGTTCCAGCACAAGAAGTTCTTCCAGCCATACAACAAGGCCGCCTGCTTCGTTAGAATATGTAAGGGCAAGCACAGCATAGCCTGCCACTTCGCCTTCCCACATCAGCAGGAGGCAGCGGATAAAGGGGCTGCCGGAGAGGGCTTCTTTGGCAGAATTAACAATATACTCTTGTGGGATAGGATGTAAAACAGCGTTTGAATGGTAAAAGTCGTCACAAAGTTTGATAAAAACATCTTGTGTTTCTTTGGTTATATCCACAATATCCAGCATTTTTTCTCCAAAAATAAAATTATTACCTACGTCCAGCATGTCCGCAATTAAAATTAAAAAGTTTTTTTTGGAAAAAGGAGGGGGTTTGGGGGAGGGAAAAACCTTTTTTGTTCACAAAAAAGGTTTTTCCCTCCCCCAACTTCTGCCTTCTTCACACAAAAATCTGGTACACCAGCACGGCGGCGGCACAGGCGATGGTTG
>CAZJOG010000094.1:0-9212 GCA_964547565.1 uncultured Desulfovibrionaceae bacterium | reverse complement strand
GTTTTATGTTCCGGGAAGAGGTGTGGTTATGGATTTTCAGTGGTGTATTTGGTGTTTTTGGTATTCTGCCTGCAAAGGAATGGAGGTTTTATGTTCCGGGAAGAGGTGTGGTTATGGATTTTCAGTGGTGTATTTGGTGTACTTGGTTATTTGCTGCACAACTGGGCAAGCCGTGTGGAAAAATCTTTATACAGGGTGGAAAGTAAGCTTGGGGAAGTGCATGAGCGTATCACACGCGACATGGGTGTGTATATGTTGCGAGAGCCCCATCAGGAAGTCCATGGGTATATGGAAAAGCGGCTTGATGAGCATAATGGCAGGCTGCACAAGCTGGAACAGAAGGAAGGGATTTTCAGAACGTATAACTAACATAGCATATGGGTTGCTGTGTGTTACTTGGAAGGAGAAAAATATGGGAGCAATAGCAAAAATTTTTGGTGGTGGGTCACGCAGTGCCGCGCCTGTGTATATACCGCCGGCAACGCCTGTACCAGTAAGAGAGGCGGAAGCAGAACCGGAAAGTGCGCGTGTGCGGGAGGAGGAGGCCCGCAAACTGCGGGCGCGGTATGGCGCGGGTAAAACGGTGCTTTCTTCACCGCTTGGGGTAACGGGCAGTGTAGAAAGTTTAGGGAACAGTCTTTTAGGCCGTGGAGGCGGCGTATGAACGCCGAAAATTTGAAAGACCTGAAGGCATTTGTTGCGCATTTGGAATCGTTAAGAAAAGAAAGGGAAAAAGAGTGGCGTGAGCTGGCGGAGTGGATTCTTCCGCACCGTGGGGTTTTTGAAGGAGAGGCAGAGGCGGATAAACCCCGCAACACACGGGCTATTAACAGGGCAGCAGTGCGTTCCTTAAAGCGTGGGGCCGCGGGGTTAACAAGTGGGATGACGCCGGCGTCTCTGCCCTGGTTCCGCTATGGGTTTACAAACCCGGAACATGCGGAAATTGAAGGCGCACGGGCTTTTGCAGACAGTGTGGATACACTGACGCGCCTGACATTACAAGAGGGCGGTTTTTATCAGGCTATCCATGAATTTAATATGGACCTTCTGGGTTTTGGGTGTGCGCTTTTGTATGCGGAACATACCATGTTTGCGGAAGATAAGCCGGTTATGCGTTTTGAGTGTGTGCCAACAGGCAGTTATGCGGTGGCTTTGGATGCGGAAAAAACGCTGGACGCGGTGGTACGCCGTTTACGGTACAGCGCCAGGCAGCTGGCGGAAATGTTTGGGGCCGAGAATCTGGCAACAGCAACAAAACAAAAGCTGGAAAAAAGCCCCTACAGCCAGGTGGAAGTGGTGCATGTGGTACGCCGCCGTGAAAGCCTGGTAGAGCGGGAAGATAACCAAAATATGCCCTTTGCTTCGTACCTGTATGAGGCGCATGCGCAGGAGGGGGAAGGTTTTTTGCGGGAAAGTGGGTACAGGGAAATGCCGTATTTTTTTGCAAGCTGGGAAGGCGGCCGTGGTCTTTATGGCACTGGCTGCGGGGATGACGCTCTGCCAGATGCGCGGCAAATAGACGCTATGGAGCGCAAAAAACTCATTGGTCTGGACAAGATGATAGACCCGCCCATGCGTAAACCCATAGGGTTTAAAGGCCGCCTTAACACTATGCCCGGTGGCGAAAACCCTGTTTCGCGGGAACAAAGTGAAGGCCTGTTGCCTTTGTATCAGGTTAATTTTGCGCCGGCTCTGGCGGCTGTGCAGTCGGAAATCCAAAATGTGATGCACAGGATAGACGAAACCCTTCAGGCTTCACTGTTTGCGGCCATGCCTCTGGAACAGCGGCCGCCCGGCATGAGTGCCACAGAGTATCTGGAGCGTAAAAGGGAAGCCCTGCAACTTATGGGCCCCACATTGGCCGCGTATGAACCGCAGGTTTTAACCAGGCTTTTACGGCGGGTGGCGCGGGTGCTGGACAGGGAAAACCTGCTTCCGCCTTTGCCCTTTGGGCTGGCGCTTGTGCGCAGTCTGGAAGGTTTGCGTCTGGATACCCAGTTTATAAGCCCCATCGCGCAGGCCATGCGCCAAACAGGGGCGGAAACCACAAGGGCTCTGGTGGCAGATGCGCTTCAATTGGCACAGGCAGATCCCCGCGTACTGGATAAGCTGGATCTGGATCAGGCCATTGATGAAATGGCAACAGGTTTAGGCGCGCCGGGCCGTGTGATACGCAGCGATGCGGAGGTGGCGCGCCTCAGGGAAGAGCGTCGTTTGGCAGCGCAACTTCAAGAAACATTAAACCCATGGGGAACACCAGAAACTTTGCAAGCAGGGGAGGAAGAGGAAAAACAGGCAGAATCGGAGGCAGCCCATGCCTGATTTCTCCGGCCTTTACCCAGATGATGGAGCCCAGACTTACCAGAGTGTCTATACAAACCAGCAATCACTGGAGGAAGATATCCTCGCCCTGCTCCAGTCTGCCTGCGGCTTTCGCCTTGCTCTGTATATGCTGGAACAATTAGGCAGTGCCAGAATATGCGAGCCTTCCCCCGTGCCTACAGCGTTAAAAAACCTTTCGGAAGAATGGCTGGATGCCATTGCCCGCGTAGCACCGGAGCAGTATCTGCGCCTTATGTGCCATTTGCGCGGCCTGCCACCTTTAACTTTTAAGGAGATACTACCATGAACCAGTCCCCCACAGCCACTTTGTCCATGCCTTCCGGGGATAATGCCGAAGCTTTGCAGATCCCTGCTCCCGCCGTTTCTGGAAACCCGGAAGAAAAAAACAGCCCATACAGTAAAGTTTTTAACCCGGGACAATCAAAACAGCCAGAACAGGCCACGCAGCAGACAGCCCAACAGGGCCAACTGGGCCAACTGGGCCAACAGGGCCAGGCAGAACAGCCAGAACAGCCAGAACAGGCAGAACAGGCAGAACAGGCAGAACAGGCAGAACAGGCAAAGCAAAACAACCCATTAACAGATTTTGCCCTCTCCTACCCGGAAGGATTGGAAATTGACCAGACCATAGCGGACGACTTTAAAAAACTCTGCGCAAAGTCCGGCATAAGCACCGCGCAGGCCCAATCACTTTTGGACTGGCAACTGGAAGCGCAAAACACCATGGCGCAAAATTTTCTGGAAAAAGGGGAGCAAACGCTGCGCCAAAAATGGGGCACACGCTACGCAGGCAACACAAACGCGGCTTTAGGCGCGGTTACTCTTTTGGATAAACGTATGGATGGCCGCCTTGCCCCTGCGCTTGCCCAGTCCGGTCTGGCGAATATGCCGGAATTTGTAGAGGCCATGCACCTTATTTCCACCATGGTGAGTGAGGAACACCTTGGTGCTTCAACGCCGCCTGCCCGTCCTGCTTCTGTAAACAGCACACGGGAAATTTATCAAAAAATTTTTGGTGAAAAATAGTCTGCAACCTGCACCAAAATTTTTCCCCAGCCGCTTTATTTAACCTCTACCTTAAGGAGTATGCATGAACACCCTGAAAGAAATTTGTACCCACCTTGCCGCCAGCCAAAAAACCATGGTGAACGACCTTACGGAAAAAGCCCCCATACTGGCAGAAGCAAAGTGGATACCCACCACCCACGGCCTTTGGAATGTGGCGGAAAAAGTGGACGACATAACAGGCCCGGGCTTTGTCCCCCTGAATGCCCCTCTGCCTCTTGTGGGCACGTCCACCAGCCTTGCCCAGGTCCATGTGTCCATACTGGGCGGGGAAATGGAAGTTTCCAAAGATGTTGCCGATGCCCACGGGGGCGCTATCCCGTATTTTGATAAAAAACAGCCTCTTGTACTGGCCAAAGCGGGCATGGATACAGAAACCACCCTGTATTACGACAACTGGCAACGCGCCGCTCTGGACGCCAAAAATGTCATAGACTGCGGCGGCGCACAGGCAGAAGGCAAAAAACTGTATTCCATGGTGATTTGCCGTTTTGACCAGGCTTCCAATGTGGGCATTTATGATGCCACCATGTTTAATACAGAAGAACTTTTGCATGTGGATGGCATTAACGACGGCAAACTCTACCACCTGCGTTCCCAGCCAGGTGTGCTTGGGTACGGCGTGTCCCTGAAAGGGCGTTTTGGCTGGCAAATTCTTTCCGGCAAGTGCGTGGCTACTCTTATTAATATACAGGAAGGCCACGTTCCCACAAAGTCGGAAATAGACAGTGCCATCGCCATGGTCCACGGCACACCCAGTGATACCCGTATTTTCTGCCATGAAATGTGTAAGGTGCTGGCTATCAACCCCCACAGGAACGACCGTATCCAAATCCTCCAAAACGATGGGGGGTTTTACACCACGGTTGAGGCCTGGAACCGTATACCCATCATCACCAGCTACAACCTCAAAGACGGGACAGAAGCCAAAATTCCCTGGAAAATCTAAGGAATATTTTTTACCCATTTGTTTTTATACACCCATTAACGGGGCGCTCTCTGCGCCCCAAAGGAAAAAAGCTTATGTACAAACATAAATTGCGCGCGGATGACCAGTTTTTTGGCAAAAACATCCCCCTGCCTGCCAATAGCTCTGTTATGCTGCCCCACGCCCTGCGTGTTGGCAACCACCTTGGCGGCCTGTGTCTGGAGCTGGAGGCAGCTTCTGCCATTAACCTCAGCGCCCAGTCTGCCCTTACTGTGCGCCTTCTTGGCAGTGGCCAGAAAGATGGCCCCTTCCTGCCCCTTGCTGTCAGCGCCCGACTGGACGCCGGTCTGGATGACCTTGTTTTTGAAAAAGGCGACTCCCTGCTTTCCCTTGTTCTGCCTGACGGGCAAAACTTTATAAAAATCCAGATAGAAACAGACGATCAGGAAAGCGTTGGCTCGCTTCACGCCAGCCTGAACTATCTGGCACGGTAACATGATGCGGGGAAAGGAAAAAATTTTTAAAACGCCGGCATATAACCAGAAGTTTTTCCTTTTCCCCATTTTTTTCCCCAATATTTTCCTGCCGCCAGTTTTTTAATCTTTTTTTATACAGGAGTTTTGTATGCCCAAAACCAAAAGTCTGCCTGCCATTCACCCACAGGACATAGAGCGCCTTGCTATGCGGTATTTTGCAGAATGTGAGGAAAACAAAGAGCCTATGACCCTTACCGGCCTTGCCCTTGCTATGGGCTTTTCCTCCCGCCAGGCTTTTTTGGCCTATGCAAAAAAAGCCCCGGAAAATGCGGATTCCACTCTGGCGGAAGAAGCCCAGCGTGCTCTTTTACGGGTAGAAGCGGAATACGAAAAAGCCCTGCGTGGCGGCAGTGCTACAGGGCCTATATTTGCCCTTAAAAGCCTGGGCTGGAGTGAAAAACCGGAGCAAGAAAGCCCCGCCGCCACCCCCCAGACAGTGATTGTACGCTGGCAACAGGAAGAAAAGGAACAAACATTTGCCGAACAAACCTGCGAACAAATAAATGTACCGGAAAAAAATACCAAAAAAACAGCGAAAAAATTAACCGAAAAAGCAGAAAAAAAACGGTAAACCCTCTCACATAAAATGGGTTGGCAACCATGTTGCCAGTGTCGGGAAAAGGGTAAGCACCAGCACAAGCACCAGCATGGCACCCATAAACGGCCAGACATAACGGAATATTTCCCCCACGGAAACATGCCGTGCCACAGCCCCCATGCCATACACATTTAACCCAACAGGCGGGCTTATCTGCCCCATTTCCATAAGAATAACCACCACCACACCCAGCCACAAAGGATCAAAGCCAAGGGCCATCATGGCAGGGTACAGGGCAGGCAGGGTCAGCATAATCATAGGCACTACATTAAGCACACAGCCAAGCAGGGCATAAAAAATAACCAAAAAAGCCAGCACAACATATTTTTGCCCGGAAAAAGTCGCCACATATTCCGCCAAAATAGCCGGCAGGGCTGTTGCCGCAAAAAAAGTGCCCAGCAAGGAAACGCCCATAAGCATAAAAAGCAGGCGGCTTGTGGTACGGGTTGCCCGCACAAGGCCGCGGCCCAAATCTTTCAGTGTGGCACGGCGTGTCACAAGCGCGTACAAGCCTGTACCGGCTGCGCCTAATGCCCCCCCTTCATTCGGGCTGCATAAACCCCCCAAAATAGCCACCAGCACCAACACAATAAGCCCCAGCATAGGCACAAGCCCCATCAGGCACTGCCAGCGCGTTGACCAGCTTGTTGCGTGTGCAGCCGGCGCAAGACCGGGCTTCAGCCGCGCCATAATCACCAGTACCACACAAAACAGCAGGGCAAGCAAAAGCCCGGGTATCACCCCTGCCAGAAAAAGCCCTGTCAGGGATGTTTCTGTCACCAGTGAATAAAAAATAAACCCTGTACTCGGGGGGATAAGAATGCCCAACGTACCGCCAGCCGCAAGTGTGGCTGCCGCAAAAGCCGGTTTATAGCCGTGTTTTTCCATATCCGGCAAAGCGACAGAGGCCATGGTTATGGATGTTGCCATAGAGTCCCCGGAAACAGCGGCAAAGCCCGCGCAACCGGCTACAGAGGCCACAGCCAGACCTGCGGGCCAGCCCCCCAGCCAGGCAGAGGCAGCCTTAAAAAGATCGCGGCTTATACCGGCAACCAGCGCCCATTCCCCCATCAGTAAAAACATGGGGATAACCGCGTACACATAATTGGATGCCGCGCTGTAAGGCCCAAAAGCCAGCATATAAAACGCAGGCCCCCCTGTGGGATACACAGCCAGCATACCCAGCGCGCCTGTCAGTGTCATGGCAAGGCCAAGGGGAAAACCCAAAAATAAAAGGGCCAGCATACCAAGCATACCCACCCCGCCAAGAAAGGCCGGGCTTATTGTGCCGGATTCCACCCCAGCCCTGCCGGCAAATACAAGCGCCATAAGCGCAAGCACAAACACAACAGAGCCTGCGGTGTAAAGAATTTTTTTGTTTTTGCTCCTGGAAGTATTTGTGGTATATTCTGTAATGTTCTGTTTTTTTTCAGGCCGTAAAGCAAACAAAAAATTTTGCCCAAAAACAAAAGCAAGCAAAAAAATACCCAAAGCCCCAAGAAGTTGTATGCCCCATAAAGGCAAAGCCAGCATAAAGGTGGTTTCTCCCCCCTGCCGGCTGCCATACGCCAAAAAAACCAACGCAACAGCCATAACAGCAAAAAACAAAAAGCCCACCAGATTAATAGTATGGGCTAAAAAGGCGCGGGTCTGCGGCCCCAGTGCTTTGTGGAAAAATTCAATTGTCAGGTGGGAGCCTTCTTTTTGCACATACGCAAGAGAAGCAAACACCAGAGCCGCCAGACAAATTTCCGTAAGTTCTACCGCGCCAATAAGGGAAGAGCCTGTCAGAGCCCGTGCTCCCATATCCAGAAGCGAAGGCACAAGCATAAGGGCCAAAGCCACAACAGCAAGGAAAAAAAATTTTTTCATGCGGAAAGAGTGGGAAAATTCCCCCTATACAGTTCTAGCCATTACCGTTTTTTACTCTCCTTCCACAATTTTTGCCCATAGCTCACGGGCAGCGGGGTGTCCCTCTGCTTCCATGCGCTGTATCCAGCTTTCGTGCAGGGGCATAAGGGCGGCTTTCCAGTTTTCTTCATCCACAGGGGTGGTAAACGTATGGCCAGACTGGAGAAGAGCGGCTTTTTCCGTTCCATGGCTCGTATCCAGCGCACGGCCCATTGCCTCTGGCATAGTGGCCACACTTTCCATAAGGGCGGCTTGTTTATCCGGGCCAAGGCGCTTAAAGGCCTGCGGGCTCATGCCCACCCAAAAGGCATCCACCATAAGGGGCATATCCACAGAATAGCGGATAGCCTCGTCTATTTTAAAGGAACGTACAGCAGAAAGGGGGCAAAGCACACCATCTGCCATACCGCGCTGCAGGGCCAGACTGCTCTCGTGGGGAACAGCCTGGATGGGTTGGGCGCCAAGGGCTTCCAGCACTTTAACAGAAAGCGGCGCCCACGCGATAATTTTAAGCCCCTTCAGATCTGCCAGAGAGTGTATGGGCTTTTTACTGGTATGGAGCAATTGCGGCGCAGAGGTATAATGCCAAAGCATTTGGATACCCTGGCTTTCTTTTTGCAACGCAGGGCTTTCTTCGTACAGGCTTTGCATAAGGCGGCTGCCTGTCACGGCATCTGGCACTAAAAGGGGCAAATCCAGCACCCCTGCCAGAGGAAAACGCCCAGGGCTACGGCCATGCGCATTGGCGGCAATATCCACAACACCCTGCTTAACCGCTTCAAACATACCGGCTTCAGGGCACAGGGTATTGGGGTTAAAATACCGTATGGTCGCTATACCGGAAGCTTGCAGTTGTTCTATCCAGGGCAAAAAACCATCTGTATACCCGGGGTGACGCTCCGTATACGCGCTTGTAAAGCGTAAGGTTGCGGGTTCCGCAAAAAGAGGAGCGGGCAGAGCAAACAGACAAAGAAAAAAAGTAAGCAAAAATTGACGCATTAAATTACACCAATGGTTTGATACAGGGGGAGTTCATCCGCTAAGAAGGCGGCGTAACGTTTTTCCAGTTCTTCAATCTGATCTTCGCGGGTAAAAAGGTGGTTGCCTTCTTTAATAATATGGCGACCATACCGCTGGAGCTGGTTATACACATATTCTACGGTAGATTCCGGCTGTGTATAGGCCGGGCTTTTGGTGTACAGGAAAAGCTGGGTCAGATTATCCACAGAAACCGCTATACCAAGCACAGGGGAAGCCAGAAACTCTGTGGGCGAAAAGTCATTCGCACGGCGCAAAATTTCCTGGTTAATAGCGCGGGCGTGGGCAAGCGCGCGGTTTTGGTCTTTAAGGCTCTGGCAGGGTAATACCGTACCCTGGTGCACAAGCAAGGCAAGGTGGGTCATAACAGAAAGAGCGTCTGCATCCGGGTGCGTGGCCTGCACACTTTGTACAATGGTATACCCTGTTTTGGGGGTACGCCCATTTTCTGTAAGCGCGTCCAGAATGGGAAGAAAAGCGGAGGGGTCTACTTCCATTTCCCCCATACCAACGGGGAATTTGGAAACAAACTTTTCCTTTGGCTGGAAGAGGAAATAACGCAGAGCAAGAAGTTTTTGCAGCCTTTTTTCCTGGGTAAGCTGGGCTGCGCCACGGCAAAAAATATCCTTGCGGAACATCTGGTTCACAAAATAGTCGCGGGTCTGTTCACGCAGAATGGGGTTGGGCAAACTATCCAGCATTTCCTGGGCTTCTTTGGTCAGGCCCACATTGGGCAGGCAGTTACCAGGCACGGCAGAACAGGCAAAATCCAGCCGCGCAGGGGCTAGCCAGT
>CAZJOG010000093.1:0-9242 GCA_964547565.1 uncultured Desulfovibrionaceae bacterium | reverse complement strand
GGTGGCCCCCGTTAGGTGGATGTGCGTATAGTGGCGGCCACCAACCGTGATTTGGAAGCAGAAGTAGCCAAAGGGCGCTTCCGCGAGGATTTGTACTACAGGCTGAATGTTATCCCCTTACATTTACCGCCGCTTCGGGAACGCGGGGATGATATTTTACTTCTGACCCAGGCGTTTCTTGCGCGTTTTTGTGAAAAGAAAAACCGCCCGATGCTGCAACTGGAAGATACGGCTGCGCGCGTTCTGCTGGCGTATCCCTGGCCAGGCAATGTGCGGGAACTTGAAAATTTTATGGAGCGCCTGAGCATTTTGGTAGACGGGGATATTATTGGTGTGGAAGATTTGCCCCGTAAAATTCTGGACGCTGTTTCCATGGATAATCTGCCGGAATTACATGCATTTATGGATGTTGCCTCCTCCGCTTCTGCGGAAAAAGCCAAAAGCAGCGGGCAAAATTTTGTGCCGCGCCGCGCAGGTGACTCTTTTGTTTTGCCAACAATTGCCGATATGCAGGGGAAGAGCCTGCGGGATTTTATCGATATGCTGGAAGACACGCTTATGGACGAAGCCCTGGTTATGGCAGATGGCGTGAAAAATCAGGCGGCAGAGATACTGGGTATGAAACGTACCACATTTATTGAAAAAATGCGAAAAAGAAAAGGATTTGAAGAATAATATTTTCTTTTTTGTCCATCCATACGGATCGCGTATACTGAGGTTTTGTGCAACGCTTAGCCTTTAGCCGTTTTTTTCTGCCTTTTCTGGTGTTGGGTTTTGGCCTTACGCCCGGGGACTGCTTTGCCGCCAGCTGGAGCTGGGGTGAGGCTGCCGCCGGACGCGACAGAATTATGCTTGAGTTGGATAACCCCCAGCAAAGGGTGAGTATTAACCGCACTGGCCCGCAAAGTCTGGAAATTGCCATAAGCCCTGCCCCTGAAACATTGACCCAGACAGGAAATGCCGTAAATGGCAATCTTGCCGGCGGTTTTGCCGCTTTGGATGAACAGGGCAGGGCGGTGCTGGATCTCCAGAATCCGGCTTTTGGCTATATTCTTACGCAAAGTGCCCCGGGCAGGTTTGTGGTGGATGTATACCCAGATCCGCTTGGCGCACGCTGGCAGCCCGGTGGTGGTCTTGGCCCTGTGCAACAACCCCAGGAAACAACTGCGGCACCTGCTGTACAAACACCACCGGCCGCTCTTGCCCCTGCGCAGGAAAGACCGCCGGCTCAGGCGCAGCCCCCCGCACAGCCACCTGTTCAGACCCAAGTATCACCTGCCGCCCAAGTGCAGCCACCTGTTCAGCAAAGCCAGGCGCAACAGCAGACGCAAACCCAGCCGATACAGACTCCGGCGCAGACTGTAACAACCCCGCAGAACCAGCAGGCCGTGCCCCCACCCGCTGTTGAAGTTGAAACACAGCCTGCTTCGCCCATCCCGCCTGCTACAACCGCGCCAGCAGATAACCAGATTTTGCCTGTGAATCCGGCCCAAACTGTCTCTCCTGCTTCCCCGCAGGCTTCCCCTGTCGTACCCCAAACCCCACCGCAAACCCCAACCCCTGTCGCTCAAGAGACGCCTGTTGTTAACACATTGCCCCAAACAACTTCTCCCGAGGTTGCTCCATCTCCATCCCCTGCCCCGTTAACAGGGCAATCAGGTGTTCTAACCACGGATCAGACGGCGACACAGCCTGTCACTGCCCAGCCTTCTTCCCAGTCTCTTGGCCAGTCTCTTGGCCAGTCTCTTGCCCAACCCCTTGCCCAACCGACTGGGCAGCCTGCTGGTCTGGCTGAAACGCAGGCAGGGCAACCTGTACCTCAGGGTGGAACTGTGCCTGTAGTAGAACAGGGGGAACGACTTCCTTTAAACAGCGCGCCCCCGGTTGGCCAACCTGTACCCAATTATTCCAGCGCGTCCGGTGCTGCTACAGCTTCTCCTGTTTTGCCGCCTGCGGATACGTTAGCCCAGACCCCCCCAGTTTCTTCTGGGGCTTCTGCTTCTCCTGCTGTGCCTGCCCAGACTGCGCCACCGCCTTCTCCAAGCCCACAAACTGCGCCGCAGCCCACGCCATCCCCCATTTTGTCCCCAACCGCGCAGCCTGTGACACAAACGCCGGCCCAGCCTGTTGTTCCCCAAAACCAGACAGTGACAACGGAAGGTGGCGCGCCCCGTGTTCGCCTGAATTCGGGAGGTAAAGAACAGGCGGTGGAGTACAATCTTACGCCTGTGGCAGAACCATCCGGGCAAAGCACCGGGGGGCAGCGTGTTGTGCTGAGTGTTTCGCCAACCACGCCTGATTCTGCGCAGAATATACCGCAAAACCAGATGCCTGTATCCTCTGGTTCTGGCCAAACCGGACAACCTACCCAACCTACCCAACCTACCCAACTGGGCCAATCTGGTCAAACCGGCCAAGCAGGACAAACAGGGCAAATAGGGCAAGGGCCCATTACCCAAACTGTGCCCAATACGCAAACCGGCCCATTACAAAATCCCCCTCTCACTTCCCCTCCACCACCCGGGCAAAACCCGGCACAAAATTTACCCCCGGCGGATGGTTTGCCGCCAATCATTAACCCAGGCACGGGGCAGGTTTCTCAACAGCCTGCCAATAGCAATGCCCCGGCAGGTTCTTCGCAAGCGGAACAACAAATGCCGCAGGTGCCGCCTGTATCACCAGAGCCACAGGTAACATCAACGCCACCTGTATCATCGGCCCAACCTCCTCAATCTCCTCAATCGCCCCAATTGCCTCAATCACAGGGCCAGGCCGCACAACCAGAACAGCCTGGGCAGACTGCCCCCCCGGTATCTTCTGCCACATCTTCTGTCACTCCATCGGCTCAAGCAGCAGATTTGCCGGCAGAAAATCAGGCGCCAGCACCACTGCCCGCGGTCACCTCTGCCAAACCGGAAGGGGCGCCTATTGTATTTGTGGATGAGGCTGGTAATCCCATCCCGCCACCGGCGGACGTGCAGGCTCTGGTAAAAAATGCCAGAGAAATGATAGGCCAGGGGAATTACCTTGGCGCTCTTTCTGTGCTGGAACAGTTGCGGGATATGGTCAAAGAACCTGTTTTAAAAGAAGAGGTTCTGTATATGCTTATGGATGCCCGTCTGGAAGCCGGCCGGCCGGATTACAGCGGGCCGGGGGTAGCGGAAGGGATTATCCAGGCGGCGAATGAAGCCATGAATTTTAATCTGGATTCCCCGCGTGTGCCCAGTGCGCTTACCACACTTGCCCATGTGAATACACGCATAGGGCACTTGGAAGATGCGCACGGGTATGTATTTTTAATGTATAAAAACTACCCGCAAAACTCCATGCTGCCTGTATTACTCAGCCAGCTTGCCTATAAGTACGCAGAAAATGGCAGATACGCAGAAGCCATTGACGTGGCCCGCATTGTTACCCAGGAATTCCCTAATTCTGATCAGGCAAAAGAAGCCGCACGGCTTGTGGCGTATTCGTATTACAAACAAGGCCTTTACGATAAGGCTTTAGAATTTATAGAATTTATAGACAGACGCTGGCCCAATATTTATCTGGATTTTCCGGATTATTTACAAATGTCTGCGGATATGCGTTTTGCCCAGGGGAAACTGCCGGAAGCTCTTACCACGTACTGGCTGGAATATAACCTGAATCCCCTGTTACCTGCTTCTGCCGGTGTGCTGCTGCGTATTGCGGAAATTTATTATATGATGGGGGATGATGCCAATGCCCGCATTGTGCTGGACACTCTGTTAAAAAATTTCCCAGACAGTAACGAAGCGCCGGAAGCTCTTTTGTGGGAAGGGGAAGGGGCCATGTACCCCGAAAAACTGACTCTGGATGAAATTCTGGCTATTTTTGATAGGCCTAACCCGCGAATCCCCAGTTTTTCATACCAGCGTATTATTAATGAATACCCTGATGCGCCCATCACCCCGGTTGCCCAACTGCGCCTTATAGCCTGGCAGCTTTGGAATGGGGAATACGAAAAAGCTATGGAGCAGGCGCGCAGTTACACCATTGATTATGCCGGCAAGCCGGAATCTCTGCAGGCAATGGAAGTGCTTTTGCGTGCATTTGCGCATGAACTTGGCATAGCCCTTTCGGAAGAAAACTACGACCGTGTGCTGTCCCTCTGGGAGCGTTACCCCCAGGTGCATGCGTTTTATAATCCTATGGAGGATGATATCCGCGTGGCCCTTGCACGGGCAAATCTGAACAGAGGCAATGAGGAGCAGGGGCTGGAGCTTCTGGCGCCATTTTTGGAAGGCCCGGAAAACGCCAAATATGGCCAGTATGCGTATAATATTTATCTGGCGTCGTATTTGCGAACCTCAAACTGGGGCGGTATTCTGACTTTGGGGGATAAAGTGGCAAACTGGGATTTCCCGGAAGATATGCGCGATCAGCTGGATTACGCCATGGCGCTTTCTGCGGAAAATCTGGGCCTGCCAGCCAAATCTTTGCCATTGTGGCAAAAACTTGCGCCTAAAGAAAATATCCCGCTTTACCAGCGGGCCTATGCCACATATTTTTTGGCACGGGACGCAGAAGCCCGGCAAGATTTACGCGCAGCCTACCAGTATAATCTGGATGCACTTGCTATGTTTAAGGATCTGGAAAATGAAGGTTCGCCCTATGCCAGCCCGGAACGTCAAAGGGAATCCATTGCTGCGCTTATGGAAGTAACGGAAATAGCAGGCCGTTTTGCGGAAGCCCTGGAATGGGCTGGTGAATACGCACGTTTTGTGCCCATCACTTCCCCCGACTACGCGGGCCTCAGATTCCGGGAAGCGCGTTTATACCGTAAAATTGGAGACTTAGCCCGCTGGCGTTCCATTTTGGAAACTATTATTTCCACAGAGCCGGATTCTGTTTTTGGCAAAATGGCAGCCTCAGAATTACGCACTTTTGATGTGGCGCGTGACTTGCAACGCTTCACAGAATAAAGGATATATTGGATTACTCGCCAAGCAGATTGTCCGCAAAAAGCGGTAAAGACATAACAAAAATACACAGGTTTAAGGAAGAATATGGAAATAGGGGGTCTTGTTGTTGGCCTTGGGAATCCGGGAAAAGAATACGCAGGTACGCGCCATAATATGGGTTTTGCGGTTGTGGAGGAATTTTTGCGTTCTGTGCCGGCAGAAAAAGTTTCTAATAAATTTAAAGCATTACTCTGGCGCGTTGTTTTGCCGGGTACGTCTGTTACCTGGCTTTTTGCCATGCCGCAAACCTATATGAATAAAAGCGGAGAACCCACACTGGCTGTTATGCAGTGGTATAAAGTGCCTGTAGAAAAACTTTTGGTTATCCATGATGAACTGGATTTACCGGTTGGGCGTATCAAGTTTAAACCCGGTGGCGGGGTGGCAGGCCATAATGGTTTAAAATCTCTGGCAAGCTGCCTTGGTACGCAAAATTTTTATAAACTGCGCATGGGTATAGGCCGGCCGGCCCATATTTTGGGGGCAGATGTGGCGCCGTATGTGCTGGGGCGTTTTGCACCGCAAGAGCGCGAAATTATAGAAAAAACAATCCCATTGGCGGTGCAGGCCGTGCAGCTTTTTATGGAAAAAGGGCCTGTTCAGGCCACAAACATAATGAATACAAGGGAAAAATCTGAAGAAAAAATCTCTTAAACATTGTGCGGAGCTCTTGCCAAACAGAAAAAAATGCGTTACTTGCTTTGGTACACGGCTTTTTCTGGCTGTATGTGTATGATACTTCGCAAATTATGATACAAGCAGGAAGTATGGGTACATATTGCGTATGCACTGCATGGCGGCTTGTCGGGAAAATTGCCTGAAAGTGGTTGGGGTTGTCAGATGTACCCGCATATAAAACGTCGCCCACCCAATATATATACTTTTTTATAGTGTACACCATTATATGGTACACATACAACAAACACCTGCCTGTTGTGTCTTTTTTCCCCGGCGGTGTTAATTACCTTTTCCTTTCTTTTTTTAGCGCAGTTTTTATCTGTGCTTTTCTGCCAGTATAGTATTCCTGTGTATTTGTGTATGTATTGTACCCTGCTTTGCAAGCTTACATTCCCTATTGTGGTGAATGTTAAAATTGCGGCACGGTTTATCTGACTGTTTGAAAACACTTTTTGTGCGTCATGCCGGAAAGTTTTGTCCCCCTTTAACCCGGTGGTAGAAATGCGGAAAAGAAAGCCTTATCCTGCGCCCCATGCTCCAGAAGTTTCTGAAGCACCCGAGGCAATGGGCGTTGTAGAAAACTTGGAAAACGCCCTGCGCCTTACAGACTTAAAAACCCACTCCATGCCAGAACTTATGGCCCTTGCCGAAGAATATGGTTTGGAAAACGCAAGCGCCATGCGTAAGCAAGAACTTATTTTTGCCCTGCTCCAGGCCTGCGCGTCACGAAACAGAGCCATCATAGGGGATGGTGTTCTGGAAATTATGCCGGAAGGCTACGGATTTTTACGTTCTGCTGTGAGCAGTTACATGCCAGGCCCGGATGATATTTATATTTCCCCCTCGCAAATCCGTGCCTACCATTTGCGCAAAGGGGATTGTGTTTCTGGCCAGATACGCCCCCCGCGGGAAGGCGAGCGCTATTTTACCCTGGTAAAAGCGCATGAAATTGGTTTTGAGCCGCCGGAAAACTCCAAACACATTGTGCTGTTTGACAACCTTACCCCCATTTATCCTGATCGTCAGATCCTTATGGAAACAGGGGAAGGAAAAAATCTTTCTGCCCGTATTATTGATCTTATGGCCCCCATTGGCCTTGGGCAGCGCGCCCTTATTGTGGCCCCGCCCCGCACGGGTAAAACCATACTGTTACAAACCATTGCTAATTCTATCAATCTTAACACACCGGACGCCTATCTTATTGTGCTTTTGATAGATGAGAGGCCGGAAGAAGTAACAGATATGGAACGCACCGTAAAAAATGCGGAAATAATCAGTTCCACTTTTGATGAACCACCCCAGCGCCATGTGCAGGTATGCGAAATGGTGCTGGAAAAAGCCAAGCGCCTTGTAGAACGCAAGCGTGATGTGGTTATTTTGCTGGATAATATTACCCGTCTTGGCCGTGCGTATAACGCGGTTACCCCGTCTTCCGGCCGTGTGCTTTCCGGTGGTCTGGACGCCAATGCTCTCCAGCGTCCCAAACGCTTTTTTGGCGCTGCCCGTAATATTGAAGGCGGCGGTTCGCTTACTATTATCGCTTCTGCCCTTATTGACACAGGCTCCCGCATGGACGAAGTGATTTTTGAAGAATTTAAAGGCACAGGGAATATGGAAATATACCTGGATCGCCACCTTGCGGAAAAACGTGTATTCCCCGCTATTGATATTAACCGTACAGGCACACGGAAAGAAGACTTGCTGCTTTCTGAAGAAAAGCTGAACCGTGTGTGGATTTTGCGCAAAATTCTGGCGCCTATGTCCAGTATCGACAGTATGGAATTTCTGGTGGAAAAAATGCGCGGCACCAAGAATAATGCCGAATTTCTTAATGGCATGAGCAAATAACACCCCTAAGGGAAAGGGTACAAGGATGATGGAAAATAAATATTTTCTGGCATTTTTTACCCTTTCCTGTCTGGCTGTCCTTTTTGCTCTTATGGGCCTTAGTGTGTTTTGGCCCGCAGGCACGTTTGCGTACCCGGAAGCGTGGGTTCTTCTTGGGGTGTTTGCTACTGCCTGTGTAGGGCTGACACTTTTTTTCCTGCAAAAAAATCCGGAACTTATTGCCAGACGTACCAAGGTGGAGCAGCGCCCCTTCCAGATGTTTCTGCAAAGCCTGAATGGTTTAGCTTTTGTGGCCATTTTTGTGCTGGCGGGTTTTGCCAGGCGTTTTTATCTGTGGACTTTCCCAGCCGTGTTTTTTTGGCTGGGGCTTTTTTTGCTTGTGCTGGGTTTTATTCTGGCTTTTCAGGTTTTTGCGCAAAATGAATACCTGTTTAGCAATATTTCTGTAGAAGCCAACCAGCAGGTTATCACAACCGGCTGGTACGCCCATATGCGCCACCCCATGTACACGGGTGCTATGGCTATTCTTTTTGCTATGCCCCTTATTTTACGCGCGCCTCTGGCGCTTATTCCCGTGTTTTTGCTGTGTGCAGGTGTGTATGTGCGCGCAAGGGATGAAGAAATTTTTCTTAAAGAGCACTTGCCGGGTTATGCTGCCTATTGTTTGCAGGTGCGGGCGCTGTTTATTCCCCATATTTTTTGAAAATGAACCTTCCACCATAAAAAAAATCTGCCAAGAAAAGCGCTTTTCTTTTTTGGGGCTGTGTGGCATAGTTGAGCTGTCATGAGGCCATAATGAAGGTAGGTAGCCATGTCCCAGAATTTTAAAACACGTTCCATCCATCTGGCATTACATATACATAAAGACCCTGCCGCCATGGCAGAACGGGCCGCTCACCATCTGGCTGCATGCTGTGAAGAAGCTGTGGCAGAACGGGGTGTCTTTAATCTGGCCATTTCCGGCGGGTTAACCCCCTTACCGCTTTTTAGGTTGCTTGCCGGTTCTGACTGGGCAGAGCGTTTGCCCTGGGAAAAAATTGTGATGTACTGGGTGGATGAACGCTGCGTAAGCCCGGACCATCCTGACAGTAACTACGGTGTTGCCCGCCGCGAGCTTTTATCCCATGTGCCTATTACCTGGTATTACCGCATGAAGGGTGAGGACGACCCTGTTAAAGCCGCGCAGGCGTATGAAGATTTGCTAAAAGAGCATTTCCGCCTTGTGCCCGGGGAATTCCCGCGCTTTGACTGTGTGCTTTTGGGCATGGGGGACGATGGGCACACGGCTTCTCTTTTCCCGGGTGAACCTGGCCTTTTGGAAAAAGAACGTCTGGTGATAGACCAGTATGTACGCACCCGCAACGCAGACCGTCTTACCCTGACCCTGCCTGTATTAAACCACGCGCGTTGTTGTATGTTTTTGGTCTCCGGTAAGGATAAACATCAGGTATTAAGCCGCGCCTTAAACCTTTTGGCAGAACCGGAACTACCGGCCCAGTTTGTACGCCCCTCCCGTGGGGAGCTGTTGTGGATTGTGGACGAAGCCGCCGCTCTGGGTAAGTAACAACCCCTCACACTGTTTGTACAGGCAACCGCACAAGCAATAGACGCGCAAATACTATGCGCAGCAACCATAAGGGATACTATGGGATTTTCCGCCGCAAGTTTAAGTTTTACACGTTTTACTGTGCTGGATACACCGCCAGATACCATTTTTGCGGAACTTCCGGG
>CAZJOG010000092.1:0-9336 GCA_964547565.1 uncultured Desulfovibrionaceae bacterium | reverse complement strand
GGAAATGCTCAACAGGTATTTTACCCCTATGTCACGCCTTATTACACAAAGCAGTGGCACTATGGATAAATTTATTGGGGACGCTGTCATGGCCTTTTGGAATGCCCCGCTGGATGTGGAAAATCACCCTCAAAAAGCCTTACAGTGTGCTATGGATATGCTGGACGCACTGACAGAGTTAAACATTACCCTGGAGGAAGACTTTGATATAACATTACGCATAGGCATAGGCCTGCACACAGGTAATGTACACGTGGGAAACATGGGCTCTGAAGCGCTTATGGACTATACCTGCATTGGGGATACTGTAAACCTTGCGTCACGCCTGGAAAATATGTGTTCCGTGTATGGGGTGCCCATTATCCTGAGCGGGACTACCAAAAAATTGTGCGAAGATGTGTGCTGTTTCCAGATAGTGGATATTATTCAGGTAAAAGGAAAAAGCGAACCTGTGGATATTTATACAGCCATGACCAGGGAAGAGGCGGCACAACGCCGGGAAGAGCTGGATATGGCAAAAAGTGCCCGGAAGGCGTATGCGGAAGGAAAGTTTGTAAAAGCGCTCCAGTTGTATCAAATACTTTTAGGGCGTTACCCGGAAGAAAACCTTTATGTGCTGTATACAAAACGCTGCCTTTCGCTGACAAAAGACCCGCCAGAAGACTGGGACGGTGTCTGGGTATTTGAAAATAAATAATATCTATGTGTTTTAATATGTTATGGGATATTCTTAAGCCAATGGAGAAATGTTCTCTCTTCAAACGTGCATTTCCACGCCTAACTTCTGGCATTTAAAGCGGAAGGTGCTTGGGGTAAGGCCGGCAATTTGCGCCGCGCCATGGGGGCCACTTACCCGGCCTTTGCAAAGAAGCAGTAATTCTTTCAGGTACAAGGCACTCAGGCTGTCAAAACTGGGTGGGGGGCCTGTCCATGCGCTGGGTTGCAAATCTTTTGTCTGCGCGCCCGGGTGTTTGGCCAGAGAAAAGCGGATAGTATGGTTTTTGGCACAAACCAGAGCTTCTTCCACAATATTTTGTAATTCCCGTACATTTCCCGGCCACGCATAGGCCAGCAGGTTTTCCATCTGGTTTTCATCAATAGGGGGAATGGGCAGGCCATACCGGGTGGCTGCTTTAAAAAGAAAAAACTGGACAAGCTGGGGGATATCCTGCTTGCGTTCCCTGAGGGGCGGCAGTTGTATACCCACAACATGCAGGCGAAAGTACAAATCCTCGCGGAATTTCCCTTCCTGCATCATGGCGGAAAGGTCGCGGTGGGTGGCCGCAATAATGCGTATATCTACCTTTTGGCTTTTATGGTCACCCACGCGCTCAATCTCGTGGGTTTCCAGCACACGCAGAAGGCGGGTTTGGGCTTCCAGAGGTAATTCTGCAATTTCATCCAAAAAAAGTGTGCCTTCGTCTGCCCGTTCAAATTTCCCTTTTTGTGTGCTTAAAGCGCCTGTAAATGCCCCTTTAACGTGGCCAAAAAGTTCGCTGTCAATAAGGGTTTGGGGTATGGCGCCACAGTTTACGGCAACAAAGGGTTTGTTTTTACGGGGGGAAAGTTCGTGCAGAGCGCGGGCTATCACTTCCTTGCCTGTGCCTGTTTCACCCGTAATAAGGACGGGTACATCCACAGGCGCGGCAAGGCGCACACGCTCCATCACCCGCGCAAGGCCGCGGTTTGCGCCAATAACTTCTGTCTGGGAAAGACCGGCCACTTCCATACGCAAATGCATATTATCGCTGAGCAGGCGGTTTTTTATTTCCGTGAGCTCGTGGTGGGTCAGCATATTATTAAGGGCTATGCACAGGGAAGGTTCAAGGGAAATAAGAAGTTCCTGTTCTTCTTCTGTAAGGGGGCGGCTTACGCTAAATACCGCAGAACCTATGACCGTATTTTCACGCACCAGCCTTAAAAAAAACACAGGCAAAGAAAATGTGCCGCCGCTGTTATCCGCGGCAAGTTTCAGGTATTGGGCAAAAGGTTCTTCCATATCCAGCAACATAATGGCGGGAAAGGTGCCCGGGTCATTGGCCCTTACGTTTTTGGAAAGCGCAAGAAGTTCATTGGACTGTTTGCAGGAAGTAAAGGGGCAATCCACTTTTTCGTCTGTTGCAGACGCAATATAGCTAATTTCTGTATACGGTGGTTTTACTTTGTGCAGGGAAACACGGCGAACCGGAAGAACGGTTTTCAGATAATGGTAAAAACCGCCCATAGCTTCCTCAGGCAAAAGAGAAGCAAAAAGTTGTTGTGTGGCTTCTTTAAAAAAGGAATTTTTATCTACCATGCTGTTCTCCTTAAAAAATATACCTTAAAAAAACCTGCGCAGTAGCCAACATACAAAAACGCGAAACCGGTTAAAAAAAGCATACACAATACGGAGCTGGCAAAAAAGAAAATTTCCTCTTTTGGGTGGGGGTGTTTGTCAAAAATCCCCACTGGCATTTGCAATACGCCATATGTACCCAAAACGCAATATATTTCTAAAAAAGTGTTAAATATTGTGGATATTAAAAGGTATAAAAATAAAACCCATTATTTCCAGTATGATAAATAGTGGCGCGAAAATAGCATTATGGGTTGTACATAATACTCCTTTAATCCCCGAGGTACTGTATGGAAACGGCAAAAAAAATTGCTCTGCTGGGTTTTGACTGCGCGCTGACCAACCTTGTCAGACGGCATATTGAGGAAGGTATTTGCCCAAACTTTAAAAAAGTTTTTGAAAATGGAACAGTTGCAGAAAACTGTTTTGTGCCTTACCCCACCATTACCCCGCCCAACTGGACAGTTATGGCAACAGGTGCCTGGCCGGGAACAAACAATATCACGGACTTCTGGCGTGCTATCCCCGGGGAAAGCCCGTGTGGCGCCAATACCCACAACTCTTTTAATTGGGACTATGTAGCCAGTGAATCCATTTGGGAAGCTGCGGAAAAAGTGGGCAAAAAAACTGTTATTATGAATTACCCCATGTCCTACAATGCCCACAAAAAACTGAAAAATGGCGTGGTTGTGGGTGGCGGTGCGCTTACCACTGGTGTGTATATGGATTCTGTTGTTATAGCGGAAACCAAAGGCATTAAACGCACGCCGGATATTGGCAACCACTTTGCCTTTTGTGACGACCTTCTGGTGACAACAGACACCTACGCAGGCAATACAGCTAAAATTTCCTTCCAGCCCGCAACCGGTTGGTCCAATGTGGACGATATGGGCGATGACCCATTAGAAACCAGCTTTATACAACCTTTTGCCAATTCTTTGTTTGATGTAAAGCCTGTCACCTGGTTTGTGCTGGTGCGGGATTTGGGCAAAGGGTATGACACCGTGACCCTTTCCCCCACAAAAGACTACAAGAATGCCTATTTTACGATTAAAACAGGGGAATGGTGCAAAGCTTTTGATGCCGATGGCCTTATGGCGGATGGTTCCATCAAAAAAATCCGTATGAAAGCCAAGTTTATCAGTATAGACGAAGACAATGCGGACAATTTCCGCCTGCTTTTGCCCCACGCGCTTAATGTGGACGGCGATTTGTGGTGTTACCCAAAGGAAAAAGCGGCCCTTTTAAATAAAGGGGACAATATTTCCACCAATAACACCGGTATGTTCAGCCTGAGCATGAACTGGTTTGATTTGGACACCTGGATGGAGTTTATAGGCATCCACTACGACTGGCTGGGGGATACGGCAGAAGCCCTGCTGAAAAACGGCGATTGGGATATTTTTTATTCCCACGCCCACCCCACAGATTATATTTACCATGTGCTGATGACAGAACTTGACCCCACCACCTGCACAAGCCAGGCCGCCCATAAAAAAGCGTGGGAATGCCACCACCTGCTGTATATTTACGCAGACAAATATTTGGGCCGCCTGCTGAACTTGTTTGATGATTCCACCCTGGTTACCCTTATTTCTGACCACGGCGCAACACCGGACGGGCCAAGCGTTAGCCCCAGTGATATTCTGGTCAATGCCGGCCTTACCGTGATGAAAGAAATCCAAATGCCTGCCTGGGCAGAAGAATGGCCGGACAATATCCGCCATGCGTTCACCAATCTTGTGCAGGAAATAGATGTGGAAAAGTCCGTGGCCCTGCCAGAGCGCGCCTGTTATGTGTATGTAAACCTGAAAGGCCGTGACCCGGGTGGCATTGTAGAGCCGCAAGACTATGAAAAAGTTCAGCGCCAGATTATTGAAGCCTTCCACGATTATGTGCACCCCGCAACAGGCAAACGCCCTGTGTGTCTGGCTTTGTGCAAGCGTGACGCCGCCCTTTTGGGCCTTTGGGGTGAGCAATGCGGGGACGTGGTGTATGCCGTATGGCCGGAATACTCCGCCCAGCATGGCAATATTCTGCCGACTGCGGAGTTTGGCATAGGCGACTTACGCACCCTGTGTGTGTTTTATGGGCCCAAACTGGGCATCAAAAAAGGCTATTCTCTGGAGCGGCGCTGTAATCTTGTGGATTTAGTGCCCACCTTCTGTTACCTCACCGGCTGGCCTGTGCCGTCAACTGTGGAAGGTGCCGTGATTTATCAAATTATGGAAGACCCCACATTCCGCCCTGTCCCCGTTAAGTAAAAGCAGTGGGAGGGAAAAGGAGCGATTTCCCTCCCGCTTTATACGTTTTTTAACCTTAATCCGGAGATTCAGACATGAAAAAACTTCTTTCCTTGGGTGCCGCCGCGCTTGTCGCGTTTTTTGCATCCACAGCCGCTATGGCGGAAGAGTATTTTGAACTTTCGTATTCGCATGTTCTCAGCAGTATCCACCCTGCGTCAAAAGCGATAGTGGAATGGGCGGCTGACCTTGAAGAAAAATCCAATGGGCAAATTGTTATCCATATTTATGATAACGGTTCCTTGATGAAAACCCAGGAATATATCCCCGCTATGAAGGCCGGCGGCCTTGATATTGGTGTTATGTTCGCCAGCACATTGTTTTCCGATCTTCCCCACCTGGCTACCCACAGCCTGCCCTTTGTAGCGGATGACTCCCGTGATGCCAGCCGCCTTTACTGGGAAATGCTGCAACAACCGGAAGTGCAGGAAGAGCTGGGGAAATTTTCGCTGGTTATCACAGGCTGGTCGTCAGACCGTTCCTGCCTTGTTTCCATTAAAGACCCTATCCTCAAACCTTCCGACCTGAAAGGCAAGCGTGTTCTGGTATGGAATGGCCCTTATGCGGAAGAAGTACGCGCCTGGGGTGGTGTGCCGGTGCTTGTTTTGCCGCAGGATACTTATGTGGCACTCCAGCGTGGTATGGGCGAAGTGTTGTATGGGCAAATACCCATGGTGCCTTCTTTAAAACTGCAGGAACTGGTGAAACACCTTACTATCATGCCCAGCCAAAACAATGCCATGGCAGTTGTTTTGAGCAAAAAAACAGCGGAACTTATGCCCCCGGAACTTGTGCAGCTTATTCTTGATTCCGGCGGTCAAAAAGAAAGCGAACGCCTTGGGCAAATCACCTATGAAGCATGCGAGCGGGATCTGGCAACACTTAAAGAGGCCGGTGTGCAAATCCATGAGCTGTCCGACGAATCTCTGGATGCGTTTAAAACGCTTTCCCTCACCGTGCTTAAGCCTTTCTGGCTGGATGTACTTGCCAAGGGTGGCGAAACAAATGGCGAAGCCTGGATAGAAAAAGTTTACGCCTTAAGTGAACAAGTGAAGTAAAAAAACTTGGCCCCTTCTCGCTTTGCAGAGTGGGGGCCAGCCATGAGGAGTTTCTATGGTTGACCTCTCTGCTGCCACACCTGAAAAAAAGTCTCCTTTTCTTCCTCCCATAAATATGGTGGAAAGTGCATACAACAAACTTTCTACCTACCTTATTAACTTTACCTTATTGCTGCTTGCCTTATTGCCCATTCCTATTTGTGTTGACATTTTTGCACGCAGTTTTTTGGGCTTGGCAGTAGATGGCCTTACAGAAGTAGAAACTTTTGGCATTGTGCTTATTGCTTTTGCCGCCATGCCGTATGTTACAGCCACAAACGGGCATATCAGCATAGACATTTTCTTTAATAAATTTCCCAAACGTGTGCAAAACATCCTGACGCTCTTTTCTTTTTTGCTCTGCCTTGCTATTTCCCTTCTGCTGGGCATTCTTGGGGCAGAAGGCGCGTGGGAAAGCATTATTTTAAGCGCAATCTTGCGGATACCTGAATGGTATTTTATTATGTTTTCCGCCGTGTGCTTTTTCTTTATCGCTATGGGCATGTTTTTCCAGGCATGGCATTGCACATTGGAAATGATTAAAACAAAAAGTTATGTCGATATTTTTCTGGCTATAGTTTTTGTTGTTTTTTTCCTTTCTCTGCCGTTTTTATACAAATACTTTGGTTTACGCTTCTCACGTCTTGCGCTTGGCGGCCTTGGTTTTCTTATTCTTCTTGTTTTGCTTTTACTGCGTTTACCTATTGGTTTTGGCCTTGCCTGCCTTGGGGTTATGGGGCTGATTACCATTATGCGCACACCGGAAGCGGCTTTTTCCATTGTGGCTACTGTTCCCTACAGAGAAACATACAACCTTATCCTTGTGGCTGTGCCTATGTTTATGCTGATGGGAGAACTTGCTTCTGTCACGGGTATCAGCCGCGAAATGTTTAATTGTGCGTATAAATGGATGGGCCGTATGCCGGGTGGTCTGGCCTGCGCCGCAGTAGGCGGTTGCGCAGGTTTTGGCGCCATATGCGGCGAATCGCTCCCTACAGTTATCACCATGACCAGTGTGGCCTTGCCTGCCATGCGCGAAAATAAGTATGCTCCCAGTCTTTCCTGCGGCGCTTTGGCTGCAGGCGGCACCCTTGGGATTCTTATTCCCCCCAGCATGGGTTTTATTTTTTACTCCCTTATGACAGAAGTAAGTGTGGGTAAACTTTTTATGGCGGGTATTATCCCCGGCTTATTACTAACCTTTATTTTTGTGCTGGTTATTATTTTTCAGGTAAAACGTAACCCTTCCCTTGCCCCTGCTGCGCCTGTTTTTACCTTAAAGGAAAAATTGTATTCCCTTACAGGCCTTCTTCCCATGCTTTTGCTGTTTTGTCTGGTGATGGGTGGGATTCTTGGCGGGTTTTTTACCCCGGGTGAAGGTGGCGCTGTGGGTGCCGCAGGCGCTTTTTTGTATGGCCTTGTGCGCCGGCAAATTACTTGGGAAGGTCTTAAACACGCCCTGTTTAACACAGCCGTTTTAACGGGCAAGGTGTTTGTTATTTTGGCAGGTGTGTATGTGTTTGGCGCGTTTTTAGCTTCCTCCCGCCTGCCCAACCTTTTAGCCACCTTTGTCACCGGGCTTGAAGTTAACCGGTATGTTATCCTTGGGCTTGTTATTGTTTTGTATATTTTACTGGGCTGTGTGATGAATGTTACCCCCATGCTGCTTCTTACCTTGCCGGCCATTTTCCCCACCATCGATGCCCTTGGCTTTGACGGCGTGTGGTTTGGCGTTATCACCGTCATGGTGATGGAAATGGGGCTTATAACACCGCCTATAGGCATGAATGTTTTCACCCTTGCCAGCCTTGCGCCGGATATACCCATGGTGAGTATTTTTAAAGGTGTACTCCCCTTCTTTGTGGGTATGCTTATCTGCGTAGGCCTTATTCTTGTGTTCCCGCAAATTGCCCTGTGGTTACCGGGTATTTTGTAACACAATAACACTCTTTATCCGCACTTTTTTCAGGGCCGGTTTTGTGTTAAACAGAATCGGCCTTGTGTTTTCCCCCCCTCTATACCCAAAATTTGCTCCAAAAGAGACAAAAAGCGCAATTCCCCTCTTTTTGTGAAAGAAGGAGTAAACAAAACATACTGCTGTTCTTTGGCATAAGCAGGTTTTACTCGCTTATGATGACCTTTTTCACACTCTGCGCAAAGGAGAGGAAATGAGCGCTACAATTTATCCTACCGGTGTTACCATCTACAAACCGGAAAAATGCTGGAATGGCTTCACCATTTATCAAGCCCCGGAAATGGGCGCCATGCTTATTAATATGAATGGCAAAGAAGTAAAATTATGGGAAAAACTGCATGGCTTCCCCAATAAAATTTTCCCCGGTGGCTATGTTTTGGGCAGCCTTGGAGAACGTAACCCCAAGTATGGCCACCAGGACCAGACTGACCTTGTGCAGGTGGACTGGGAGGGCAATGTTGTCTGGAAGTTCAATAAATACGAATATATAGAAGATCCAGGCGAAGAACCCCAATGGATGGCCCGCCAGCACCACGACTACCAGCGCGAAGGCAGCACCGTTGGCTACTATTCCCCCGGCATGGCCCCCCTTACGGATAAAGGCAACACCCTTATCCTTGTCCACAAAAATGTGCACAACACCAAAATTTCCGATAAACCTCTCCTGGATGACGTTATCCTTGAAGTTACATGGGAAGGGGAAATCATCTGGGAATGGACCCTCAACGAACACTTTGACGAATTGGGCTTCCGCGAAGTTTCTAAAAACACCATGTACCGCAACCCCAATATCCAAAGTAAACTCGGCCTTTCTTCTGTTGCCGGCGACTGGGCCCACATTAACTCCATGTCTACCCTTGGCCCCAACAGATGGTTTGATGCAGGGGACGAACGCTTCCACCCTGACAATATTATTGTCGATTGCCGCGACCTTAACATTTCCCTCATTATCTCCAAAAAAACCGGCAAAATTGTCTGGAAACTCGGCCCTTACTATGACTCCACCCCGGAACTTATTGCCCTTGACTGGATTATTGGCCAGCACCATGTGCATATGATCCCCCGCGGTCTGCCCGGCGAAGGCAATATCCTTATCTACGACAACGGCGGCTGGGCTGGTTACGATGCCCCCAACCCAGGCTCCCCCACAGGTACTAACGCTGCCCTGCGTGATTACTCCCGCGTGCTGGAAATAGACCCCACCACCCTTAAAATTGTCTGGCAGTACACCCCCAAAGAAGCCGGCTTCCTTATCCCGCTGGATGCCCAACGCTTTTACTCCGGCTTTATTTCCTCCGCCCAACGCCTCCCTAATGGTAATACCCTCATTGACGAAGGCTCTAACGGCCGCGTTTTTGAAGTAACCCCCGACCATGAAATTGTGTGGGAATTCATCTGCCCCTATAAAGGCGATGTAATGCCCATGAATATGGTTTACCGCGCCTACCGCGTACCCTACGAATGGGTACCCCAACTCCCTAAACAGGAAGAAACACCCATTCTTCCCATAGATACCAAAAACTTCCGCGTGCCAGGCGCAGCTCCCTGCGGCGTGGATTCCTCCGTGCCCGTGAACGGCAAAAAAGGATACTTTGGTACATCCACCATGTGCGTGGCAACTGCCCT
>CAZJOG010000091.1:0-9354 GCA_964547565.1 uncultured Desulfovibrionaceae bacterium | reverse complement strand
AGGCAGGGGGCTTTATGGCGGAAAATTCTGCCACATGCGGAGGTACTACAAGAGACGGCTGTGTATTAATCCACACAATCTCTTCTTTTTTCGGCACAAAACACGGTTTTGCACCACGGGCAATATCCATTGCCAAACGAGATTCAGAGGGATTTTGCGGCATTTGCAGGCGCACTGTTGATACAGGAACGGGAAAACTGGCCCCATCTCCAAAAATATCCCGCACAGTAAAGTTTTTTATAAACATATGTGTTGCACGCAAACAAAGCCATGCATTGGCAAGGTGTGTAGTACCAAAACGCAACTGGGCCATTTGCACCTGCGCCCATAGCGGAATGCCAGAGCCTAAGCCCGGCAGCAAGCTTTCCTGCGGAAAACAAAGTATAGAGGCTGGCAGGCTTTTTTTAAACTGGAAAAGGTCCATCCGCGGAACAACAAAAAAGACAGGAATGTTTTCTGTGTTGTGACGCTCTAGCGCTTCGCAAAAGCCAGGCACATACTCTACAGCGCATTTTTGACTGGATATAAGCAGGGCCGGTTTTGTAAAAGAAGACGGCATATTCCCCCCTGGCAATCATATAGTTTCTTCCATGTATAAAATAAGATAAGCAAAACATTAACATATTATCATTGTTACAGTGTCTTAATTTTTTTTATAAAGTTACATTTGCTGAAGTATGCAGTAATTAATTTTACTTTGCATAAGAAAATACACGGGATACACGCTGCTAAAACTGTCAAAAATCTTTTTCTGAAAAACCTCCTCGTTTTATTCCTTTTTCCATGGAAGAGCTGAGGCCTTCTCACTTTCTCTATGGCCTTATTATTTCCCCTTTTACTAATTATTGTTGGCAGACACGTTGGAAAAAAAGGCCAAAAATATTTGGCATGAAAACAACATGCTCACATAACTTTGGCGCTTTGCTCAAAGCTCTGCGCACGGAACGACAACTTTCCCAGCAAAAACTTGCAGAATTTGCGGGGGTTGAGCGTAACTACATCTATTACCTGGAAAAAGGGAAGTCAGAGCCAACACTTGGCGTCCTTATCGGGCTGGCGAACGGGCTTGGACTTAGTCTTTCAGAGCTTGCCCATAAAATTGAAGAAGGGATTCAACCTAATACTTTTTAGAAAAAAAATCAAGCCCACTTCCAGGCAACAATATGGTTTTATAAACAAAGTATACGTGAAGCTTGCGTATTAATGGATTTTCTGGCATCTACTGAACTGGGCGAACTGGGCGGAATGGCCTCAGTGAGCCCAATGGGTAAAAAAAGTATAACACGCTTTTTCCCAACAGGAGGTACACATGCCGTCATCCATACTCTCCCTTTGCGCCGCTATCCGTAATGCCCACCATGTTGTGGCGTTAACCGGCGCAGGCATTTCCACCCTTTCCGGCATACCGGATTTTCGTGGGAAAAATGGCTTGTATTCCCGAACAAATGCCGATTATAATAAATTATTTGATATACATACATTCCAGCAGGATCCGGAATATTATTACACCCATTCACGCGATTTTATTTATAATCTGGAAGAACGGCAGCCCAATGATGTCCATACTGTGCTGGCCCGGCTGGAAAAAAACGGCTCTTTAAAAGCTGTTCTTACGCAAAATATTGACCTGTTGCACCAAAAGGCCGGCTCGCAGGAAGTGTGGGAATTGCACGGCTCCCCCGGCACGCACCATTGCCTTTCCTGCGGGCACATGCTGCCGTTTGAGGCTGTAAATGCCCTTTTAAAAACACAGCCTGTTCCCCTGTGCCCCCTGTGCCGGGGCATTATAAAACCGGATATTGTCTTTTTTGGGGAACAACTGCCTCAAAAAGCTTTGGAGAAAGCCAGCCGCCACGCCATGATGGCGGATCTTATGCTGGTTTTAGGCACAAGCCTGACCGTGTACCCTGTGGCAAGCCTGCCAGCCATCACCCTGCAACATGGCGGACAAATTGTGATTATTAATGCTGACCCCACAGACATGGACACAGCGGCTGCCCTGCATTTTTCCGACCTTGCGAGCGTTTTTTCAGAACTTAAAACAAGACTTGACAATAGAAACTTCTAACAGGGTGTATTCTTGCAAAACCCACGGACTTTATAAAAAAAACAGGCAACTGCACATGCTGTTTTCCATTATTTTTTGTTGCTTCCTCAAGATTTTTTCGCTATAGAAATTTTGTTATGATATTCTCAACCGTGAGAGCACGCAAATGGATGAAATTGCTGGAAGTGCAACAAAAAAACGAAGACTAGGCTTGGCAATTGTGGGTCTTCTTATTCTTCTTTTCATTGCGGCCGCTTTTATAAAAAATTGTTTTACAGGTACAACACCACAAATACATATTAAACCTGTACAAAAATATAGTACAACATTACGATTTGTCGCAGATATTGATTATGCACCTTATTCTTTTATAGATGAAAATGGAAATATCTCTGGGTATGATGTAGAATTAGCGTATATTCTTGCAGACAAAATGCAAAAAAACATCCAGCTTGATCTTATGGTCTGGAAAGATGCAAAACAGGCCATTATAGATAATAAAGCGGATGTTATTCTTGGTCTTGAATGCACACCGGAATCCTTACCGGAATTTGATGTTTCCGTCCCTGTGCACAATGACCCCTTTATTGCGTTAAGTTATATACAACTGGACAGCCCCGGGGATTTATACGGCAAAAAAGCGGCTGCTCTTGTCGGAGGTGGCAGTAATAAAGCCTTTTTAGAACCCTACCATCTGGATGAATTTGTCACCTATTTTGATACATACGGTGAGGCGTATACCTCATTACAAAATAGGGAAAGCGACTATCTTCTTACACGTTATTCCGTTGGACGCCGCATTATGGCCAAGTACAACGATTATGTTGTACAAATGTCCAAGCCTGTTTTTATGGACTCCTACCTTTGTATAGGTGTTAAAAAAGGACAAAACGACCTTTTGGAACAAGTGGACCAGGCTATTATTGATGTTTTAAAAACAGAATATTTCCCCGCATTAAATGCAAAATGGCTGGGCGATTATGTAGAGTTTATTAATGGCTGGGATTTTTTACGCGCCCACAGAGTAGCCATTGCATCCATAATAGCCGTTAGCATTTTTGCGTTACTTTTAATAGCCATATATTCCAGCAAACGTCTGAAAAAAGAAGCAGAAAACAAAAAAAATGAACTAACACTGGCTGTGGAGTACCTTCAACTAATAAAAGAGTCCACCCAAGGTTTATACGAAAGTATTTATGAGTTTGATATTACCCATAATATGCCTGCCAGTCCCAGCACACAGGAATATTTTATCCATCTTGGTGTGCCCCCCCATACTCCATACGATGAAGCAATCGCACAGGTGGCAAAAAAACAGATAAAAGAAGAATTCCAGCCTGTTTATCTTAACACACTTTCACGCAAAAATATTGTTACCACATATGAATCTGGCCGTAACACTATACAGTGTGAATTTATGATAAGTATGGATGGCCAAAATTATTACTGGATGCGTATTATTGGCCGCATTTTTTACTGGAAAGCGGATAAGTCTTTACGGCTTATTACATACAGGCAAAATATAGACGCAGAAAAACGGCAGGAAATGTTTCTTCTTGAAAAAGCTCAAAAAGATTCCCTTACATCTTTATTTAACAAAATTTCTTCAGAAGAAGCCATCAATGAAGTTCTTTATCACTCTTACCCGCATGCCAGTATCCACGCACTATTTATTATTGACATAGACGACTTCAAAAAAGTAAATGATACGCAGGGGCACGCCGTGGGGGATATTGTTATATCCAATTTTGCGGCTGTGCTCCGCCGCTCTTTCCGTATATCGGATATTCTGGGCAGAATTGGTGGCGACGAGTTTGCGGTATTTCTCCCCAATGTTCCCAGTATGGTGTGGGTAAAACAGGAAGTGGAAAACCTTGTGATTAACCTGCGCAGCACTATAGGTGCAGGGGAAAACACCTGTTTTATTTCTGCCAGCGTGGGGGTGGCCGTTTACCCCAAAGACGGCACAGATTTTGCCACACTTTACAAAAAAGCAGACTCTGCCCTGTACCTTACCAAAGCAAACGGGAAAAACGGCTACACAATTTTTGAAGAAGATTTTCAATCCCCAAGTGCGTTTTGGGAATAAAATTCTTTATTCCCAAAGCCTTACCTGATGCGGGAAAAGTGAGAATACTCTCCCCCAAGAGGGGACTTTCCAACGTGAGCTTACCCACAACAAGTTCACGTTTTTTGTGTCTACTTGCCAAAGGACGATGGAGCGGGTACACTCCGCACGTTGCCACTTTTTTCTGCCAAGACCCTTTTACCTGTTTTAATCTATGACACAACCACGTATATCTATCCAGGAAATCCAGGCGGGCGCTAGTGTCCGCGAAGTTTTTCTTATAGCCTCTGCCAGCTTCCTCCAATCCCGTAATGGCCCATACTGGCGGCTGGAACTCAAAGACGCAACAGGAACGCTGGAAGCGAAAATATGGCATCCCCAAAGTGCGGCCTACCCGGATTTGCTTGCTGGCCAGTTTGTGGAAGTAATGGGTAAAGCCGGCTCGTATAAAGAACAGGTGCAGCTTGTGGTGGAAAAACTGCGTATTCTTCCCCCAGAAGATGTGCAGGCTCTGGACCGAGGCGCTTTTATGCGCATAAGTGACCCTGCACCGGAAATTATTATGGAGCAGATAGAAGCCCTTTGCCGGAAAGAGCTAACATATACCCCATGGCGGGCATTTGCGCTTTCCGTGCTCAAAAATGCCTCCATCCGCGAACGCCTCCTGCACGCACCCGGGGCAAAAAACATCCACCATGCGTATGCCGGCGGCCTTTTGGAGCATTTACTTTCTGTTGCCGGCCTTTGCCTAAAACTGGCAGACCATTACCCCACTATTGACCGTCAAGCCCTGTTTGTGGGCGCGCTTTTCCATGATATAGGCAAAATGGAAGAATACACCGGCGGCATCCATATTGATCAGACGGACGAAGGTCGCCTTATGGGGCATAGCACACTGGGCCTTTTGATAGTAGAACCGTTTTTGACAAAATCCCGTCTGGAAAACAGCCTTAAAACCCACTTACGCCATCTTATTATCAGTCACCACGGTGAACTGGCCTATGGCGCCGCCCGTGAACCAGCCACCCCGGAAGCCTTTTTACTGCATTTTGCGGATAATATGGACGCCAAAGTGGCCCAGTGTCAGGCTCTTTTTGAAGTCTCTGCTGCCACTCCCCCCAAAAATGCACCTGCCGGGCAGGGAGCGGGGGGAATGGGGGAAAATGGGGCAAACGCAACACCTGGTGAAACTTTTGGGGAAGTCTCCAGTGAAACTTTTGGGGAACACACTGCGGGTAACTCTGGCGAAACACCAAAATCTTCCACCCAGTTGGAAGAATTTTTATGGACACCCTGGCAAAAACTTTTTAACCGTTCTCTGGCAAAAGCTCCACACACACCGGAAGAAGTGAAAAAAAAACCGGCTCGCAGACAAAACACAAAAGCAGAAGAAAAAACAAGCCCACAAGAACCCCATGCAACAAAGCCTGCACAAATTTCTCTTCTGTAAGGAGTAAGCAGAATGCTGCCCCTGTTTATTTCTCTGGAAGGTACTGAAGGCTGTGGCAAAACCACAGTCCTTACGGCTTTAAAAACCAGGCTGGAAAAAGCGGGTATACTCCACATTGTCACGCGGGAACCCGGGGGCTCTACGCTTGGCAAGTCTTTACGCCCTTTGCTTTTAAATAAAAATGCTGACCCTCTGGACACCCAGGCCGAGCTGTTTCTTTTTATGGCAGACCGCGTGCAGCATATACAAGAAATTATAAAGCCTGCTCTGGCACAGGGCAAATATGTGCTGTGCGACAGGTACGCGGATTCTACCATAGCCTACCAGGGCTTTGGGCGAGGGCTGGACGTGGAATGGCTGCTGGAAATGCATAACAAAGCCACACAATCCTTCTGGCCGCACATCACCCTCTGGCTGGATCTTCCGGTAGAAAAAGCGCTGGCGCGCGCGCGCCTGCGTCACGCCGGGGGCAAAACAGCCCAACAGGCTGCAGAAGGCCGCTTTGAGGAAGAAGATCTGGCGTTCCATACCCGCATTTATCAGGGCTTTGCAGAACTCTCGGCTCGTTTTCCGCAAAGAATCCTACGGGTTAATGCCCAGGGCAATAAAGAACAGGTTTTCCATAATGTGCTTAACTGCCTGCATAATATGCCAAAATCCCCCGCAGGCGAACAGCTTTTTTTCCCTTAGAGCATATCCAAAAAGTATTGCAACAAATGGCAATACTTTTCAAAAAATACACCAGCGGCTTTATACACAAAAATATCTTTGCCAAGTACGGCTGTTTTTATTGGCAGCCGGTAAATTTTTGCTTGACTGCAGGCCCAGTTGCGAGTTATACATAACTTTCTATTTTTTGAAGGAGTTTTTATACATGAAAAGAACCTACCAGCCAAGCAAAATTAGCAGAAAACGCACCCACGGTTTCCGTGCCCGCATGCAATCCGCCAATGGCCGTGCGGTGTTGAACCGTCGCCGCGCTAAAGGTCGCAAGTCCCTTTCTGCCTAGTTGCTTTGCCGTATCCAGAGGGGTATGCTTGGAAAAGAACCTGGACTGGAGCAAAGCACAACGCATGCGTACCAGTGCGGATTTTTGCGCTGTATACGAACAGGGGACGCGTTATTACACGCGTTCTTTTGTGCTTGTAGCCGGAAAAACCAAAACAGATGGGCGCGTAGGCTTATCCGTAAGTAAAAAATGCGGCTGTGCTGTTAAACGCAACCGTATAAAGCGGATTTTGCGGGAGTTTTTCCGTTTAAATCCCTCGTTGCTGCCCCCTTGTGATTTGGTGGTAAGCCCCAAAAAAAATGTTCCCCATGACGGGATAAATCTGGCACTTGCAGAAGACGAGCTTATCCCCCTTCTCCATCGCCTTGCTCCCCGCTAACCCATTCTCTTTGCTTTCTTTTGCAAAAACGGCAGAAAACCGGCAAACCGCCGTACCTGTCTGTGCAAACCGGCCTGTGGTTTTTTTGCCTGTTTATTTGTCATGGAATAAAAGGCCCGGTTTTTTGCACCAGCTGTTACGCTTTATCCCTCCCCTCACCAGAGGGCAGAAATAAGGTTATGATCCTGAAGATAAAGGCGCGGTATGCGAACCCTCCTTATATTCCCGATTAAAATTTACAAATATTGTATTTCGCCACTGTTGCCTCACCATTGCCGTTTTTTCCCTTCCTGTTCGGAATATGCGATGGAGGCTATACGCGTGCATGGTGTCTGGCGTGGATTAATGCTTGCCACGCGGCGCATTTTGCGTTGCCATCCACTTTCTGAAGGCGGCTTTGACCCTGTACCACCGGCACCTTCCATTTTTATGCCACAACACTCTTTCCCGTTTTCGCCAACCTCAAAAAAGAAACGTCCATAAAAAAGGCTTTTTTTTCCTTTTTGTGGACGTTATGTTTATGTCAGGAACATCATGGATACAAAGCGCGTTATTATTGCAACTGTTCTTTGCCTTGGCATTTTGCTTGGCTGGAATTTTCTGGCAACATACATGGGCTGGTTGCCGCCCCCTTCTGCTTCCAGTACAGTGGCAGAAACACAAAACACCGCCCAGACACCTGCCGTACCCCAAAGCACAAATCCTTTCCCAGAAGCAGCCCCTGTAGCCCGTTTCACCCCGTCTGAAGGCAGGGAAATTAAGGTTACCACCCCGCTGTACACCGCTTCTTTCCACACAGGTGGCGGTATTTTGCGTTCTTTTACGCTTAGCCGGTATGCGGAAGGTTTGGAGCCAGATTCCCCCCCCCTTAATATGATTTCTTATGCCGCCGCTGCCACAGCCCCCATGGGTCTTTTGTTTAATGGTCAACCCTCCTGGAGTTTGGGGCAGTGGTCATTTACAGGTGACGATCTTACCCTGAAAGAAGGGGAAAGCGGTAGCCTGACCTTTGAGGGAGAGCTGGACGGCGTGCGTATAACCCGCACCCTTACCTTCCAGGCAGATACTTATCTTATTGAAGAAAAAGACGTGCTGACAAGCACCTCTGATGTGCCGCGCACAACCCGCATGGGCTATACCATGGCCGTTACCCCGCTGGGGGGCGCCACCATGCAACCCGGCATGTCCAGCTACAACCCCATGCGTATGGTATGGGATAAGGGCGGCTCTTTCAGCCAGAGCAACTTTTCAGACAAACTTGTCAAAGAAGGGATGATTGAGCAGGGGGAAATGCTGTGGGCAGGCGCCATGAGCAACTATTTCCTGGCTATTATTTTGCCTGCGCAAAACCCCAATCTTGTTTTTAAGGGCCGTATACAGGATGATGTATGGCGTACAGCCGTGGAAGTGCCGGACGTGCTCCTTACCCCTGGTCAGCCGGAAAATTCCAGTCTGCACTGGTGGCTTGGCCCCAAAGACCGCTCCCTGCTCTCCCAGGCCCCCAATGACCTTTCCGCAGCTGATGATATGGGCTTTTTTACCTTTATCGCTCTGCCCTTTGCCTGGATACTGATGGCTATTGAAAGCCTGGTGGGCAACTATGGTGTGGCTATTATCCTCCTTACCGTGCTTATTAAAATTCTGTTCTGGCCTCTTATGCGCAAAAGCTACCACTCTATGGAACAGATGAAAAAAATACAGCCTATGCTTGCGGAAATACAAAAGAAGTATGCCAATGACAAGCAACGCCAAAGCATGGAGATGATGCAACTGTATAAAACCTATGGGGTCAACCCTATGGGCGGCTGTTTGCCTCTGCTTTTGCAACTTCCCATATTTGTGGCGCTGTATCAGGCACTTCTTATGTCTATGGATTTGCGCCATGCCTCCTTTATCACCTATCTGCCTTTTACAGATATTATGTGGCTTGCAGACCTTTCCGCAAAAGACCCCCTGTATATCACACCCATTATTATGGGTATCACCATGTTTCTTCAGCAGTGGATGGCCCCCGCCGTGGGCGATCCTACCCAACGTAAAGTTATGATGCTTATGCCGGTAATCTTTACCTTCCTTTTCCTGAACTTCCCTTCAGGTCTGGTGCTGTACTGGCTTACAAACAACGTCCTTTCCATTGCACAGCAATGGTGGACACTTCGTAAAGTAAAGTAAGGTGTTTCCATGAATGACTATAAGGAGTTTTTAGGAAAAACACTGGATGCGGCCATACAGGAAGCATGCGAGTTTTACGATGCCCCGCGCGAAAAGCTGGAAATTGATATTATTGAAGATGCCAAAAGCGGTATTTTCGGTATAGTCGGCGCCCGCAAGGCGCGTATACGGGCGCGCCGCAGTTCTTTGGCAGAATCCCTTTCCAGCCTGCATGTGGGGGAAAAACTCA
>CAZJOG010000090.1:0-9428 GCA_964547565.1 uncultured Desulfovibrionaceae bacterium | reverse complement strand
GGGTCTGCAACCTTGTGGACCTTGTGCCTACATTCTGTTACCTGACAGGCTGGCCTATCCCCAAAACAGCAGAAGGCAGTGTTATTTACCAAATTATGGAAGATATGGACTTTCGCCCACCTGCCATAACAAAATAACAAAATGTTGACAAAATAAACAACCGCCCCTCTGGAGAAAAATGTTTTTCCAAGGGGCGGTTTTTGTTTTTATGCAGTCGATTTTTGTATACGATACATTTCTTCTGCTAAAGTTTCTTCTGCGTGTTTAATGTTGCTTATCGCTTCCAGAAGTATGGGTAAATCTTCCTGCACAGCTGTCCATGTTCTGTCTGGAACTACAGTAAAATACTCATGCGCCAGTTTATTACGCATACCCCGTATTTCCCGCCAGGGAATCTGGGGATATTTTTTCAAAAGTTCTGGGCATTTATGCTGGATAGATGCAATAGATTCACCAATAATAAGCAAACGCATGTGGACAGCGTCTTGTGTTTTTAAATCGTCTTTAAACTTTTCCAGTGTCATCCCATGGACAAAGATTTGTATTTTTTTAATGGACTGTTCAATATCCCAAAAATATAATGCTGCACGTTGTATATTTGCTGTCATACAGCTTTTGCCTTATCAAACATTGTTGCTTTAAGGTGAGAAGGTACTTCATCTGAAAGCACAAGATCAATTTTCCTTTTCAGAATATCTTCCAGGTCACTGTACAAGCCACCAATAGTAAAAAGACTTACATGTTTTTCCGCATCAACAAGAAAATCAATATCACTGCTATCCGTATCTGTGCCATCCACAACAGAACCAAAAACGCGGAGATTCGTAATCCCTTTTTCTCTGTACCTCTCCCCAACTGCACGGATAGCCTGTCTATGCTGATCCAGCACTTTTGAAGCACGCATAGCACCACTCCTTCCTGAAAAATTCTTTTTTTAATCTTAAAAGATTTCGCTTAAAGCAGCAACCTCTTTTTTCTTCACCGGCCCAAAGCCTTGCTATGGAATCGTACGTTTACCTGTCTATCCCCAATTTTTTCATTTTAGACCGCAGGGTGCTTTCATTTACTCCCAAAAGTTCTGCCGCGCCGCCCTTGCCCTGTATTTTCCCGTGGGAATAAGCCAGGGCATCCAATATATGCTTTGTTATCATGCCATCTAAGGAAAGAAAGGGGGCAGAAGTGTTGCCAGTTGCGGCATACGCAGAAAACAAAGGTTCAACCTTCTTTATATCTGTGGAAATTCCGGTTACAGGCGTCAGATAATCCACAGGCGCAAGGGTATGGCGCTCTGCGGGCAAGGGGGTGGTGCGTGTTTCCAAAAAGGAACGCAAGGAAAGAACGCGGGCATTCGGATCTAAAATAAGGGCGCGCTCCAGCATGTTTTCCAGCTCCCGGATATTCCCATACCACGGATAATGGCGGCTTTCCTGAAGCGAGCGTGTATCTAACTGCGGGATACGGCTAATCCCCATTTCGCGGCACTTTTTTTTCAAAATAATCTGGGCAAGCATGGGGATATCCTGCCGTCTTTCCCGCAGCGGCGGTATAAGAAGGGGCAAAACATTCAGTCTGTACCACAAATCTTCCCTAAACCTGCCTTCCTGCACCATAGCATGCAAATCTCTGTGGGTGGCGGCAATAACCCGCACTTTTAGTTTAATCACCTGCCCACTGCCAACACGTTGTATTTCTTTAAACTGCAACACCCGTAAAAGGCGTGTCTGGGCAGCCAAAGATAGCTCCCCCACTTCATCCAAAAATAAAATGCCATTCTGCGCCTGCTCAAAATAGCCTTTCTGGTCAGATGTTGCGCCTGTAAACGAACCTTTTACATGCCCAAACAGGGTGGAATCAATAAGATTTTCCGGTATAGCCCCACAGTTTACCTTAACAAAAGGTTTATCCCGCTGCTTGGAAAGCTGGTGGATAGCCCGCGCAAAAATTTCTTTCCCCACCCCGGTTTCCCCCAAGAGCAGCACGGTGCTTTCTGCCTGCGCCATATGGGAAATAAGGTGTAACTGGTTTTGGATACCGTCAAGCGCAGGATTAAGCATTTCTTTCAGCTCTCCCTCCAGCATTTCATACACATGCATGGGGTCCATGTTTTTTTCCTGCAAGGCGCGTTCATACTGCAAAATATTGGAAAAAGCCATGGTAAGGGGAAAACGTATAAAAGAACAAAGACGCACATCTTTTTCTGCATACGGATACTGTTCAAAAGAATAAATAGTAAGCGCGTGGTACAGCTTTGTATCATTAAAAAGCGGTACCAGTATCACACTTATGGGCCTGTCCCACACATAGGAAAAAAAGGTTTTTAACGTCTCGGAAACATGGGTATTGTGATACACAATAGGCATAAGATTATGCGGGCCGGGCAAAAGCTGGTTTTTGAATATTTCCTGCGTTAAATCTGTGCTAAGTTTAATAACCGCGTGCAGGCGTTCCGTAATACCCTGCTGGGTTTCCGCCAGGACGGTTATTTCTTTTTTTTCATGGTCATACACAGAAAGTGTTATGCCAGTATGGGGTAAAAATGTTGTCAAGTAACTGGAAAGGTTATCTAAAACAACCTCAATATCCAGACTGTTAAAAATAATGGAAGAAATTTTGGTGTAAATTTCATGTTCCCAGACAACATGCGATAAGTCCTGCCCAACCATGCTTACTCCCTTCAAAACTTCAAGCCGAAGGTCAATAGTCGCGGGTAGTGCAAATTCGTGAAATATCCCCCGAAAACGTGAAATATCACGCCATACGCGAAATAGCAAGGGGATCATACAGGCATGATAATTTTTTGTTATAAAAATCAATAGGTAAGTTAATGGCATTTTTCTTGCTTTTATACAGGCACGAAACATTTAAGTAAACGAGGCATTATGAAATCACCCGAAAAAATCGCTCTGCTTGGCTTTGACTGTGCGCTCACCCACCTTGTGCGCAAACACATTGAAGAAGGCATTTGCCCTAATTTCAAAAAAATATTCGAAAATGGAACAGTGGCAGAAAACTGCCTTGTGCCTTTTCCCACAATTACCCCACCAAACTGGACAGCCATGGCAACAGGCGCATGGCCGGGTACCAATAATATTACAGACTTCTGGCGGCATTTGCCCGGCACCACACCGGAAGGGGCCAATACCCACTCCTGCTTTAACTGGGACCATGTAGCAAGCGAGTCTATTTGGGAAGCAGCGGAAGCTATTGGCAAAAAGTCTGTTATCCTCAATTTCCCCATGTCTTACAATGCCCATAAAAAGCTGAAAAACGGCGTTGTGGTGGGCGGTGCTTCCCTTACACCCGGTGTTTTTCTGGACGCAGACTTTGTGGCCCAATATAAAAACCAGCCCCGCACACCGGATGTAAAATACACCTTCTGCGAAGACACCCTTATTTCTACAGACCATTTCCCCGGCAACCTTGCCCGTGTGAAGTTTGTCAAAGCAGAAGACTGGAAAAATGTCCCGGATATGGGGGAATACCCGCTGGAAGCCACATTCCAGATGCCTTTTTCCCACTCCCTTTACAACAATACCACCACATACACCACATGGTACCTGCTTGTGCGGGATATGGACGACAACGGGTATAACACGGTTACCCTTTCGCCCAGCAAAGATTTCAGCCAGGCGTTTTTTAGCATCAAACAGGGTGAATGGTCGCATGCGTTTAACGCAGAAGGTGTGCTGGAAAATGGCGGCACAACCCCCATACGCCTTATGGCAAAACTTATCAAAATGAATGAAGATGCGGAAGATTTTCGCCTTTACCTCACCCATGCCATAAGCCTGAGTGGTGAAGCCTGGTGTTTCCCGCCGGAAAAAGCCAGCAAATTAAACACAGGCAACAATGTACCCACCAATAACACAGGTATGCTCAATCTTACCCTTGGCTGGTACGACCTGGACACCTGGCTGGAACAAATCGGCATACACTACGACTGGCTGGGCGACGCGGCAGAAGCCCTTATGGCAGACCCCGCAGACTGGGATATTTTTTACTCCCACGCCCACCCCACAGACTATATTTACCATGTGCTTATGACAGAACTGGACCCCAACACCTGTTCCAGCAAACAAAGTTACGAAAAAGCCTGGCAATTACACCAGCTTTTGTATACATTTGCCGACCGTTACCTTGGGCGCCTGCTGAAAATTTTTGATGATAAAACCCTTGTGGTGCTTATTTCAGACCACGGCGCAGTGGCAGACGGCCCCCGCATAGACATGATGGAAGTGTTGCGTCAGGCAGATATGTGCCACCAGATTGAAGTGGAAATGCCAGAAGGTCTGGACGCATTACCCGCCAATATCCGCGGCAGTTTTGCCAAACTGAGCATGCGGGTGGATACCTCCCGTTCACGCGCCATACCCCAGCGTACATGCTATGTGTATGTGAACCTGAAAGGCCGCGACCCGGAAGGTATTGTAGAACCGGAAGATTACGAAAAAGTCCAGCGCGAAATTATTGATGTGCTGATGACCTATGTAGACCCCGCCACAGGCAAACGCCCCTTCTGTCTGGCCCTGCCCAAAAAAGAAGCCATGATGATGGGCCTTTGGGGTGAGCAGTGCGGTGACGTGGTATACGCCCAGTGGCCGGAATTTAACGCCCAGCACGGCCCCATGCTGCCTGCCGCAGAATATGGCCTGGGCACCTTAAAAACCCTGTGTGTGTTTTATGGCCCGCAAATTGGCATTAAGCAGGGCTTTAATATGCAGCGTGTCTGCAATCTGGTGGATCTTGTACCCACCTTCTGTTACCTGACAGGCTGGCCTTTGCCCAAAACCACGGAAGGCGCTGTTGTGTATCAGATTATGGAAGATATTAATTTCCGTCCAGCTTGTTCTGGGCAGTAGTTTCAGGCCGGGTGGGGCGCTGTAAAAGGCGCCCACCCTGAACCCTTAATACAGCAGAGGGAGACCATGGAAGCCACACAACGCTCAGAAATTACAGCAAAGCCATTTTTTGGGGAAAAAATACTCACAGAAACTACCCCCACACGCCGCGCTATTGAATGTGCCATTAAAGTGCTGGGAATAGGGGGCATATTCTTTTTCTTTTATCTTATTTATTTCCCGGCATTTGACCCCATTTTTACCCAAAACCTTTTCCTCCTGTATGCCTGCGGCATGCTTTTTCTCTCCAGCCTTCTTAAAACACAGCAAAAAAAGATGGCCTTTCTTGTAGGCCTTGCTTCTGTTGTTCTTGCTTTCTGCGCTGTGTATGTTTCCGCCAACTACGAAGAACTGGATATGTACGTTGGCATGCCGCTTTTTAAAGACCAGATTGTCGGCTGGGTTATGGTTATATGTGTGCTTACCCTTACCAGTATTCTCTGGGGCAGCATATTTGTGGTGCTTACTGTGCTGGCCATTCTTTACGCACTGTTTGGGCATCTTATCCCAGGTGTTTTTGGCCACCAGTACATGAACCCCCGCCTTGTTATCTCCAACCTGAGTGTAGGATTTGACGGCATATACGGGGTTATGCTTTCTTCTTCCTACACCATGCTTATGCCCTTTTTTATTTTTGGGTCTCTTTTTTCCGCGTTTAATATCCACAGCCTGTTTAATGAAATAGGGAACTTCCTTGGCAACCACACCAAGGGCGGCTCTGCCTATGGTTCTATTGCCTCCAGCTCTCTGGTGGGCATGGTAACAGGTTCTGCCACAGCCAATGTGGCGTTTACAGGCGCTTTTACTATTCCTCTTATGTCCCGCAGTGGTTTTAAACCCACCCAGGCGGCCGCCATTGAAGCCATGGCCTCTTCCGGCGGTAATATTACCCCGCCCGTGCTTGGGGTGGTGGTTTTTATTATGGCAGGTTTTCTTGGTGTACCCTACGGCGACCTGATGATTAACTCCATTGTGCCCTGCGTGCTTTTTTACCTTATTACTTTCCAGGGTGTGCGCTTTATGATTGGGCGGGAAAATATCCAAAAAATTGCCATTCCCTACAACACCAACATCATCAAAGTGCTCTGGCCCCTGTTTGTTTTCCCTATAGGCCTTGTGGTGTATTTGCTTATTGCCCGTTATTCCCCCGGCTACGCGGCAGGTTACGCCATACTCACCTTAGTGGGTATTGGTTTTGCCAGGCGTAAAACATGGCCCACCTTTGCCGCCCTTGTACGTTCCTTATCCGAAGGCTCGGGTATGGTTGTTAAATTTGCCGTTGTGGCAGGCTGCATGGGCATGTTCAGCACCATGGTCACAAGCAGTGGCGCAGGCCCCAAGCTTTCTGCACTTATCCAGCTTATTTCCTTTGGCAGCACACCTGTGCTTCTTTTTCTCACCATGATTTTGTGTATTTTGCTTGGCTGCGCCCTGCCCACCCTTATTGCCTACCTTATTGTGGCTGTTACCATAGCACCGGAACTTTACCAGCTTGGTATACCCCTTACTGTGGCCCACTTTTTTGTTTTTTATTCCGCCCATTTGGCCTCTGTCACCCCGCCCATAGCAGGCGCGGTTATTATAGGAGCCCAGATAGCCAACGCAAACTACTGGGCCGCCTCGCTTGAGTCTTTTAAACTTGCTTTGCCATTTTTTGTGGTGCCTATATTCCTTGTGTATCACCCTATCCTGCTGCTTATGCCTGGCCCCCTTGTCCCCGGTCTTATCACCCTCTTTTCCATCACCATAGGCATTACCGCCATGAACGCCGCCGCGCAACGGTATATTTTCCGTAAGCTTAATACATGGGAATGTTATGTGTTTGTTATTGTGGCTTTACTTACCATGGTCGATTCCCTCACTATTGGCCACAACTACTACCTTATTGCTGCCCTTCTTGTTTTTATACCTCTTGTGCTGGAAATATGGTTCAGTTCCCGCAAAAAAAACATGCTAACCCCTTCAACCCTCTAAAGGAGTATTTATGGACGCGTGCAAAAAGATTTTTGGACTTGCCCTTCTGGCCTTCTGCATGGTTACAAGCCCCGCATTTGCAGAAGTACCTGTCAAAAAAAATGCAGACGGTAAGTATATTGTAAACTATCTTACCGCCCAATTTGGTTCCCCCCAACATTCCGGCATGACAACCCTTGCCCAGGTGTACAACAAATTACCGGATATTAACCTGTATTTTGAAGTTGTGGCTACCCCGGGCGGTAACTACATCCTTAACTATGTGAATGAAAACCGCGAAAAAATGCTGAAAGGCGAAGAACCCCAATACCTGCACATGGGTCTTTCTTCCAGCTTTGACCTTTTGGTGCGTGGCATTGCACCCTACCAGGAATTCCCCCAGCCGTATCGCCGCGCCGTTATTGGCGATGCCGCCAATGTTATTTTCTTTGTCACCTTTGACCCCAACATCAAAACCGTGCGCGACCTCAAAGGCAAAAAAGTGGGTGTGGAACGTAAAGTTTTGCCCAGCATGAACGACTTACCCAACAAACCCTACTTCGAAGCCCTGGGCATGGAGTATAAAGACATCAACTGGCAATATCTGGGCGCAGACCCCTCCAAAACCGCCCTTCTTGACAATGGCGTTGACGCCATCATGGTCAATGGTAACTTTGAATACCAGCAGGACGAAAAAGGCGACTATATTGGTACAGCCTTTAACCCCAATGCCCTTATGCTGGAACTTTTTGAATCTGGCCGGCCCATCTACATTGTCCAGGACGACAGAGAGGCCATTGAAAAAGCCTACAGCACCACCAATTTTTTCCTTTTGCCCATCCATATTGGCGAAGGCGTTATTAAAGGCCAGCCCGCCCTGGACGCCCGCTTCCAGCTTAACCTTATGGCCGCAGACCTGAGCATGCCCTACGAAATGGTGCGCGACGTCATTAAAGCCCGCCACGAAGGCCGCCTTGAAGTACGCAAAGTTAATAACTCCATCCGCCACCCTGACTCCCAGTTCCCCATCGGTATCCCTTTGGAACTTGTTCACCCCCACGTTTACCGCGCTTTTGAAGAACTTGGTTTGCCCCTGCCCACAGGCGTGACCGCCCCCAGCCCTGAAGAAATCGAAAAAGCCTTAAACTACCAGGCAAACTAATTTTTTCCACAAAAGCATACCCAAAAATTCTTGCAATAACGTGCGATACTTTTCTAAACGCCCCCTGGCTTCTTCCACAAGCCGGGGGGTACAACCCATTAACAGGAGCCTTTATGTGGGAAGATTCCGTCAATATCCATTTTGTCACGGAAATCAAAGCAAAATCATCCGTTTTTCTTGGCGTTAACGCCATCCAAAAGCTTGACCCCATGCTTGAGCAATGGAAAAAACGCGGCATTACCTCCATCCTTGCCATCACCGGCGGCCGCTCATACAAAGTTTCAGGCGCATGGGAACACGTACAGGCTCTATGCACCAAGCATAACCTTACCCTTACCCTGTTTGATAAAGTAAGCCCCAACCCCACCACAGACATGATTAACGAAGCCGTTACCCTCGGCTTTTCCGTCAAAGCAGACTTTGTACTTGCCATAGGCGGCGGCAGCTCCATAGACACAGCCAAAGCCACAGCTGCCCTTTTAGCCAACCCCGGGCATACCGCAGAACAGCTTTTTACCTTCCAGTTTGCCCCTGCTAAAGCCCTGCCCCTCGCCGTTATTAACCTTACACACGGCACAGGCTCAGAAGTTAACGCAGGCGCTGTTGCCACACTCACCGCCCTTAACTACAAACCTGCCATTTTTTACCCATGCCTCTACCCCGCCTTTTCTATCGATGACCCCGCCCTTATGACCAACCTTTCCCCCCAGCAAAGCCTCTATGTCTCTCTTGATGCCCTCTGCCACGCCTGGGAAACCGCCACAACCCTCGTGGCAAGCCCCTTTTCTATCCTGCTTGCTAAAGAAGCTATCCGCCTTGTCGTCAAATTTCTCCCCCTCCTCCAGGCCGACCCGCAAGACATGAAAGCACGCTACTGCCTGCTCTACGCTTCCCTGCTCGCCGGTATAGCCTTTGATAATACCGCCCTCCACTACGCACACGCCCTGGAACACCCCCTCAGTGCCCTGAAGCCAGACCTTCCGCACGGCCTTGGCCTCGCCATGCTCCTGCCTGCCGTGCTTGAAGTGGCTTTTGCCGCTCATCCCACCCGTAATCTGGAACTGCTTGCCCCTATCCCAGGCATTAACTCCCTGAAAGCAGACCCCTCCCATGCCCCTCTGGCCGCAAAAGCACTCGAAAACTGGATTTTTAGCCTGGGCGTTAACCAAAAACTGGAAAATGAAGGCTTCTTCAGCCACGATATAGAAAAACTCTGCGCCCTGACTATGGAAACCCCCGCACTTGCTATGCTACTGAAAATAGCCCCAGCCCCCGCAACCCCCGAAGTTCTGGCCAGCATTTACGCAAAATCCCTGAAAGAGATGTAAGAGTTTTTTTGGGGGGGCTAAGCCCCCCCAACCCCCCTTATTGCCGTGAGTATGGCGGCTTGACGCTTGCTTCGCAAGCTGCCTGCG
>CAZJOG010000089.1:0-9487 GCA_964547565.1 uncultured Desulfovibrionaceae bacterium | reverse complement strand
TTCGCTCCCGATACCGCACCTTTTGAATCTCCAGGTGGATAGCTACCGTATTTTCCTGCAGGAGGGCAGGGATAAGGATAATTTAAAGCCGGATGAAGGTCTGGAAGGTGTTTTTCGTTCCGTTTTTCCTATTGAAGATTTTAACCGCACTGCCAGCCTGGAATATCTGGGCTATGAAATAAGTGAACCCAAGTACGACCAGGCGGAATGTATTTCCAAGGGTCTTACCTACGAAGCGCCCGTGCGTATCCGTGTGCGCCTTGATGTGTACGATGTGGATGAGGCGGGCAACCGTACATTCCGTGATGGTAAGGAACAGGATATTTATTTTGGTACCCTGCCCCTTATGACGGAAAAAGGCACATTTATCATCAATGGCACGGAGCGGGTTATTGTGAACCAGCTCCAGCGTTCTCCTGGTATTATATTTGAACACGATAGCGGCAAAACCCACACTTCCCGTAAAGTTTTGTATTCCTGCCGTGTTATACCCATGCGTGGTTCCTGGCTGGACTTTGACTTTGACCATAAGGACATTTTGTATGTTCGTATAGACCGCCGCCGCAAAATGCCCGCCACTATCCTGTTTAAAGCCATGGGTATGACAAAGAGTGATATTCTGGATTATTTTTACCAGAAAGAATATTACCGCCTTGGCATTGGGGATGAAGACGGCCGCGTGTTCTGGAAAATTGACAAGGACATGTACCGCAAAGAACCCGCGTTTGCCGATGTGCCAGATGGCAAGGGTGGCGTGCTGGTAAAAGCGGGCAAGGTTATTTCACGCCGCGACTGGCGCTCGCTTTGTGAATCTGGCCAGGAATATCTGGAAGTGGCGCGTGATTCCGTTGTGGGCCTTTTCCTTGCAGAAGACGTGGTAGACCCGGAAACAGGCGAAATTATGGCCGAAAGTGCGGATGAAATCACAGGCGGTCTTTTGGATCGTCTTGTAGCCGCAGGCCTTAAAGATATTGTGGTGCTGCACACCAAGGGTGCGGAAACCTCTTCTTCCATGCGTGATACCCTTGTTATGGATAAAACCATAGACAAAGCCAAAGCGCAGGAAGAAATTTACCGCCGCCTGCGTCCTTCTTCCCCGCCCACTCCGGAAATTGCGGAAACCTATTTTGATAACCTTTTCCGCAATGCAGACTACTACGACCTTTCCCCCGTGGGTCGCTACAAACTGAACCAGCGTCTGAATCTGGATGCTTCCCGCACGGAACGCACCCTGACGGATGAAGATATTCTTATGGCTATCAAAGTGCTTATGCAGCTTAAAGACAGCCATGGCCCGGCGGACGATATTGACCATTTGGGCAACCGCCGCGTGCGCCTTGTGGGTGAACTGGTAGAAAACCAGTACCGCATTGGCCTTGTGCGTATGGAACGCGCCATTAAAGAACGTATGAGCATACAGGAAGTGGGGCAGCTTATGCCGCATGACCTTATTAACCCAAAACCTGTGGCAGCTGTGCTGAAAGAATTTTTTGGCACATCCCAGCTTTCCCAGTTTATGGACCAGACTAACTCCCTGTCAGAAGTTACGCACAAGCGCCGTCTTTCCGCTCTTGGCCCCGGTGGTCTTACACGGGAACGCGCAGGCTTTGAAGTACGGGACGTACACACCTCCCACTATGGCCGTATATGCCCCATTGAAACACCGGAAGGCCCAAACATTGGTCTTATTGTTTCTCTGACCACATACGCCAAAGTGAATGAATTTGGCTTTATAGAAACACCGTACCGTGTGATTAAGGACGGTCAGCTTACAGAAGAAATCCAGCATTTTGACGCATCTTGCGAACAAAACCAGGTTATCGCGCAGGCAAACGCTACTATAGACGCCAAAGGTATGCTGACGGAAGACCTTATCACCGCCCGTTCCACAGGTGGGGACGTTTTGATGGTGCCTAAGGAAGAAATTACCCTTATGGATATTTCTCCCAGCCAGATGGTTTCTATTTCCGCCGCTCTTATCCCCTTCCTGGAGCATGACGACGCCAACCGCGCCCTTATGGGTTCCAACATGCAACGCCAGGCGGTGCCTCTTTTGCGGTCGGAACGTCCGCTTGTGGGCACGGGTATGGAGCTGGATGTGGCCCGAGACTCCGGCGCCTGCCTTCTTGCAGAAGGGGACGGCACTGTGCGTTACGCAGACGCGGAACGTATTATTGTTGCTTACGACAATCTTTACCTTAAAGAGCGTGGCGGTATACGCGCCTATGACCTTTTGAAATACCACAAGTCTAACCAGAACTCCTGCTTTGGGCAGGTGCCCTGCTGTGTACCCGGCCAAAGGGTAAAAAAGAACGATGTTCTGGCAGACGGCCCGGGTATTGAAGGTGGGGAACTGGCCCTTGGGAAAAACCTCACCGTGGCGTTTATGCCGTGGTGTGGCTATAACTTTGAGGACTCCATCCTTATTTCTGAAAAAGCCGTGAAGGAAGACACCTTTACTTCTGTGCATATTGAAGAATTTGAGGTGGTAGCCCGCGATACCAAACTGGGCCCTGAAGAAATAACCCGCGATATACCCAACGTGGGCGAAGACATGCTCAAAAACCTGGACGAAAGCGGCATTATCCGTATAGGCGCTGCTGTCCGTCCGGATGATATACTCGTGGGTAAAATCACCCCCAAGGGTGAAACCCAGCTTACGCCTGAAGAAAAACTTCTGCGTGCCATATTTGGCGATAAGGCGCGGGATGTAAAAAATACCTCCCTCAAGGTTCCGCCAGGAATAGAAGGCACAGTGGTGGATGTAAAACTCTTTAACCGCCGTTCCGGTGAAAAAGACAGCCGCACCCGCCTTATTGAAGAATTTGAAATAGCCAAACTGGAACGTAAGGAAGCCGACCATGTGCGTGCGTTGGTGGACATGACCCGCCAGCGTATCCTTAAGCTTGTGGATGGCAAAAAACTTGCCCAGCCTGTTGCCGGTAAACGTAAAGGCGAAAATGTGGCAGAAGCGGGTACTGTTATCACAGCCGCGGACTCTGCCCTTATGGAAGCTTTTTCCGATGTGCCAGTGAAAAAATTTGTCAATGTGTTTGCAGAAAAAGAAGTCAATGACCAGATTAACACCATGCTGGAAGATTACGACCACCATGTGGATCTGATAAAAGCTTTGTATGACGCAAAACGGGAAAAAGCCACAGAAGGGGACGACTTGCCCCCCGGTGTTATCAAAATGGCCAAGGTGTATATCGCGGTAAAACGTAAGCTTTCCGTGGGTGACAAAATGGCCGGCCGCCACGGGAACAAGGGTGTTGTTTCCTGTATTTTACCGGAAGAAGACATGCCGTTTTTTGCAGACGGCCGCCCCGTAGACATTGTGCTTAACCCCCTGGGCGTGCCTTCGCGGATGAATATAGGCCAGATTATGGAAACCCACCTGGGCTGGGCTGCCAAGGAACTTGGCCGCCAGCTTGCGGCTCTGGTGGATTCTGGTGCTGCCCTGAAAGTTGTGCGGGACGAAGTAAAAGACGTTTTCCGTACAGAAATGCCGGGCGCCAGTGTGGATGAACTTGTGGACAGTTTGGATGACGAAAGTTTCTGCAAAGCTGTACGCAAGCTCAAAAAAGGTATTATCACCAAAACCCCTGTTTTTGACGGCGCAAATGAAGAAGAAATCTGGGGCTGGCTGGACCGCGCGGGCCTTCCCAATGACGGTAAGGCTGTGCTGTTTGACGGTAGAACGGGTGAACCCTTTGCCAACCGCGTGACAACAGGCGTTATGTATATGCTTAAGCTCCACCACCTGGTGGACGAAAAAATCCACGCCCGTTCCACCGGCCCTTATAGCCTTGTTACCCAGCAACCTCTTGGTGGTAAGGCCCAGTTTGGTGGTCAGCGCCTTGGGGAAATGGAAGTCTGGGCACTTGAAGCGTACGGTGCTTCCTACCTCTTGCAGGAATTCCTTACGGTTAAGTCGGACGACGTAGGCGGCCGTGTAAAAATGTACGAAAAAGTGGTAAAGGGCGACAACTTCCTTGAAGCCGGCCTGCCTGAATCCTTTAACGTTCTTGTCAAGGAACTTATGTCCCTTGGTCTGAATGTCAACCTGCATGAAAAAGAAGGGAAAAAGCGTCCCAAGCGCATAGGGTTTGTGGAAAACCCCCTGTAGGTTTGCGCCCCATTATGGCCCGGCCATGTGTATACATGGTCAGGCCATTGACTGGTAATGCCCTCCTTCCCTCCACCCTTTTACAAGGGAGTCTCTATGAGCCTTGATGAACTGTTCACTGTACGCAATTCTGCCGCGTCTACAGTCACCAATATCCGCAATCTGGAAGCCATACAGCTTTCCATAGCCTCGCCGGAAAGTATACGCGAATGGTCGTACGGTGAAGTCAAAAAGCCGGAAACCATCAACTACCGCACATTCAAGCCGGAACGTGACGGCCTTTTCTGCGCCAAAATTTTTGGCCCTGTCAAAGACTATGAATGTAACTGCGGTAAATATAAACGCATGAAACACCGCGGCATTGTGTGCGAAAAATGCGGCGTGGAAGTTATCGCTTCCAAAGTCCGCCGCGAACGCATGGGCCACATTGAACTTGCCGCGCCTGTTGCCCATATATGGTTTTTAAAAACCCTGCCGTCCAAAATTGGCACCCTTTTGGACATGACCATGGCAGACTTGGAAAAAGTGCTGTATTTTGACAGCTATATTGTACTGGACCCGGGGAGCACCAACTTCACCAAACTTCAGGTTATTTCTGAAGACCAGTATTTTATCGCTATGGAAAAATACGGGGAAGAAGCCTTTAAAGTGGGCATGGGCGCAGAAGCTGTGCGCAGCCTTCTGGAAGAGCTGAATCTTGACACCCTGCGTGTGGAACTGCGGGAAGAATCCCAGACCACCAAAAGCCAGACCAAAAAGAAAAAACTTACCAAACGCCTGAAAATTGTGGAAGCATTTCTGGAATCCGGCAACAAGCCGGAATGGATGATAATGGAAGTTATCCCCGTTATCCCGCCGGATTTGCGTCCTCTTGTGCCTCTTGACGGTGGCCGCTTTGCTACCTCTGACCTGAACGACCTGTACCGCCGTGTTATTAACCGCAACAACCGCTTAAAACGCCTTAAAGAACTGGGCGCGCCGGATATTATTATCCGCAACGAAAAGCGTATGTTGCAGGAAGCTGTGGACGCCTTGTTTGACAACGGCCGTCGCGGTCGCGCCATCACAGGCACGAATGGGCGTCCCTTAAAATCCCTTTCCGACATGATTAAGGGTAAACAAGGCCGTTTCCGCCAAAACCTTTTGGGCAAACGGGTGGACTATTCCGGCCGTTCCGTTATTGTGGTGGGCCCCAAGCTTAAACTGCACCAGTGTGGCCTGCCTAAAAAAATGGCTCTGGAACTCTTTAAGCCCTTTATTTATTCGGAACTGGAAAAAAGAGGCCATGCCTCCACCATTAAAAGCGCCAAAAAAATGGTGGAACGTGAAGAACTTGTCGTGTGGGATATTCTTTCCGAAGTTGTGCGGGAATACCCCATACTCTTAAACCGCGCGCCTACCCTGCACCGCCTTGGCATACAGGCTTTTGAACCCCTGCTTGTGGAAGGTAAGGCTATCCAGCTTCACCCCCTTGTCTGCTCCGCGTACAACGCAGACTTTGACGGTGACCAGATGGCCGTGCATATTCCCCTTTCTGTAGAAGCGCAAATAGAATGCCGTGTGCTTATGATGAGCACCAACAACATTCTTTCCCCCGCCAATGGCAGCCCTGTTATTATCCCTTCGCAGGATATTGTGCTTGGCCTGTATTATATGACGGTGGAACGCAGCTTCAGCAAAGGTGAAGGTATGACCTTCTGCGCCCCGTGGGAAGTTCTGGCCGCGTATGATGCCGGTCAGGTTGCCCTCCATGCCCGCGTTAAAGTGCGTATGGACGGCCAGCTTATAGACACCACCCCCGGCCGTATTATGGTTTTTGAAGTTATCCCCAAGAGCTTGCCTTTTGATCAGGTAAACTGCGTGCTTACCAAGAAAAATATCGGCCGTATGGTCAGCTTTGCCTACCACACAGCCGGCATTAAAGCCACGGTTATCCTCTGCGACCGCCTGAAAGATATTGGGTATGAATTTGCCACCCGCGCCGGTATCACCATTGGTGTAAAAGACCTTACTATCCCTTCCAAAAAGAAGGGTATTATCGACACAGCCACCAATGAAGTGGACGATATCGAACGCCAGTACCGCGACGGTATCATCACCCGTACAGAAAAATACAACAAGGTTGTAGACGTCTGGACAAAAGCCACCAACGATGTTTCCCAGGAAATGACCAGAGAAATATCCGTTGACCTTCTCACAGACCCCAAAACAGGCAAAACAGAAGCCAACCAGAGCTTTAACCCCATATTCATGATGTCCAACTCAGGCGCACGGGGTAACCAGGACCAGATGCGCCAGCTTGCCGGTATGCGGGGCCTTATGGCTAAACCGTCCGGTGGTATTATTGAAACACCCATTACCTCCAGCTTCCGCGAAGGTCTTACTGTGCTTCAATACTTCACCTCCACACACGGTGCCCGTAAAGGTCTGGCAGACACAGCCCTTAAAACCGCCAACTCCGGGTATCTTACCCGCCGTCTGGTGGACGTTGTGCAGGACGTTATTGTTTCCATGGACGACTGCGGCACAGTAGACGGCATAGAACTTACCGCCCTCAGAGAAGGCAATGAAATAAAAGTGCCTCTCAGAGAACGTATTCTGGGCCGTATGCTCCTGTACCCCGTGTATGACCCCGCCACCCGTCAGGAAATTTTCCCGGAAAATACCCTGGTGGATGAAGATGTGGCCAATGCCCTGGACGAAGCGGGCGTCACCAGTGTGACCATCCGCTCCGCCCTTACCTGCCAGGCAGAACGCGGCATTTGTGCCTACTGCTACGGCCGTGACCTTGCCCGCGGGCATATTGTCAATGTGGGCGAAACCGTGGGCACCATCGCCGCGCAGTCTATCGGGGAACCCGGTACCCAGCTTACCATGCGTACCTTCCACATTGGTGGCACGGCCTCCCGCGAAGTTGCGCGCTCCAATTTTGAAGCGCAAAATACAGGCCGCGTTATCCTTAACCGTGTGAAATCCGTTGTTAACCGCGACGGCGTGTGTATTATGCTTGGCAAAAGCGGCCAGCTTACTATTGTGGACGAGCAGGGGCGCGAACGCGAAAAATACACCCTGCCCAATGGCGCCCGCCTTTTTGTGCAGGACGGTCAGGAAATCAGCAAAGGCACCCTGCTGGCTGAATGGGACCCCTTCAACGAACCCTTTGTGTCGGAAGTGGATGGTACTTCCCGCTTTGCCGACATTGTGGACGGCAAAACCGTACAGTCCAAAATAGACGATGCCACCCGCCAGTCTACCCGTACTATCACAGAATACCGTACCACCAACTTCCGCCCCGCCATCTCCATTTGCGACGCGGAAGGCAATGTCAAACTTCGCTCCACTGCCCAGGGTACAGGCACTATGGCCGCCACCTATAACTTGCCCGTTGGCGCCATTATCATGGTTGCAGACGGTCAGGAAATTAAGGCAGGCGATATTATTGCCCGTAAACTGCGCGAATCTTCCAAAACAAAGGACATAGTCGGTGGTCTTCCCCGCGTGGCCGAACTTTTTGAAGTGCGCAAACCCAAGGATATGGCCGTTGTTTCCGAAATTGCCGGTACGGTTGAGTACGCAGGCGAATCTAAAGGGAAACGTAAACTTATTGTGCGCCCGGAACTTGGCGACCCCAAAGAATACCTTGTGCCAAAAGGTAAACACATCACCGCCTCAGACGGTGACTTTGTGGAGGCCGGCGACCTTCTGACAGAAGGCCACCCGGAACTGCACGATATCCTGCGCACCCGCGGCGAAAAATTCCTGGCCCGCTACCTTGTGGACGAAATACAGGAAGTGTACCGCTTCCAGGGTGTTACTATTGACGATAAACACATAGAAGTTATTGTGCGCCAAATGCTCAAAAAGGTGACCATCACCGATCCGGGCGGCACAACCTTCCTTGTGGGTGAACAAGTGGATAAAATGGAGTTTAAGGAAGAAAACCACAAGGTTCTTACCCAAGGGTTGCAGCCCGCTGTGGCAGAACCTTTGGTGCTGGGTATTACCCAGGCCTCCCTTACCTCCCTTTCCTGGGTGGCGGCTGCCTCCTTCCAGGAAACAACCAAGGTTCTTACGGAAGCCGCCCTCAAAGGTAAGCAGGACTATCTGCGCGGCCTGAAAGAAAACGTTATCGTGGGCCGCCTTATACCCGCCGGTACAGGCTACCGCGAATATGTGGACCAGGATATAACCGTGCCTGACCAAAAGGAACGCCCGGATAAATTCCTGGAAGATATAGAAGAACGCCCTATCTTGGTTGATATTGATATGTAAATGTGAATGTGGGGAAGGGGAAAAGCTTTTTGCTTCCACAAAAGGTTTTCCCCTTCCCCAAAACCCATCCCCTTCCTCCAAAAACTTCTCTTTTGGGTGGGAGGTTTTTTTATTTTTGGCCTCCGCCACACAACACCCCATCACAAGCCAGCACGAGCGAGAAAACCCATGTACGAACTTTTGGACGGAAAAGTGGCCTCCATGGCCCTTAAACAACAGGTAAAAGAGGAAATTGCGGCTCTTGCGCCCAAGTTTGGCCGCGTACCCTGTCTTTCGGTTATCCTTGTGGGGGATAATGCCGGCTCGCAGGTGTATGTGCGTAATAAGGAACGTGCCGCGGCAGAAGTGGGCATGGAATCCCGCGCTTTTCGCCTGCCAGCCACCACCTCCCAGCAGGAACTGCTTGACCTTATCGACTCCCTGAACAAAAACCCTGGCGTGGATGGTATCCTCCTCCAGCTTCCCCTTCCCAAAGGCCTGGACCAAACCCCCTGCCTGGAACGCATAAACCCCACCAAAGATGTGGATGGCCTTCACCCGGAAAATCAGGGCCGCCTTGCGCTTGGCCATAAAGGCCTGCGCCCCTGCACACCCTCTGGTGTTATTTCCATGCTGGACCATTACGGGCTTTTGCCCAAACTGGAAGGCGCCCGCGCAGTTGTGGTGGGCCGCAGTAATCTTGTGGGTAAACCCCTTGCTACCATGCTTACCCAGCATAATGCCACAGTCACCGTCTGTCATTCCAAGTCCGCCACCCTGAAGGAAGAATGCCAGAATGCAGACTTTCTTTTCCTCGCTATCGGGCAGGCAAAATTCCTGAAGGCCGACTATGTGAAGGAAGGCGCTATTGTGGTGGATATTGGCATGAACCGCGAAGAATCCGGCCTCTGCGGCGATGTGGACTTTGGGCAGGTTGCCAAAAAATGCTCCTATATAAGCCCTGTCCCCGGCGGGGTGGGCCTTATGACTATAGCACAGCTTATGGCTAACACCCTGCAAGCCTGGAAAGCCCATTTGGGGTAAGAGGGGGGAGTTTGGGGGGGGGGGGGGGGGGGGGGGGGGGGGGGGGGGGGGGGGGGGGGGGGG